>JAKISE010000035.1 GCA_021648745.1 Cyclobacteriaceae bacterium | reverse complement strand
ATTTCAATAAACAGATGTACGTATCATTAAATAATAGCCACGAATGCACGAATAAATATTCGTGCATTCGTGGCTATTATAAAGCAAAGTAAGCGTTTTTTGTAAGCGCATTATAATCAGGCACTTAAACCTGGCAGGTCTGCAAATATAAGATAAACCTATTTTACTTTTTTGTAGTGGTAGTATTCATTCAGCTCTTCTACCTCAACAAGTTGGCCAAGTAATTTAACTTGCATATCCAGGTGTTGGGTATCCATTACATATAATTTTTCCTCTTTTATATAATGGTAATCAATAATCATTTCTAATTTAGATACATTAAATATTTTAACTTTAAGGGGACCATCATTTGTAAAAGTTGCTTTTACAAGCCGTTTCGTTTTTTTACTAATAAAGGCCTTTCCTGTACAATTAGCCAAAAAATCAAACTTTTTAGGTAAACTCTCTTTGTTATATTTAAAGCTGATTACAATTTCGTCTCCTGTTTCCTTTGCTATTTTCCAAGAATCGTCAGATATTTCACCGTTAATATCTGGCTGCTTGGTATTATGCGCTTTATTAAATTTCTTTATTTCCTTTTTGGAGGGTGTTTTGCCGTTTACTGTTATTAAAGTCCAGCGTTCTCCAATAGGCACCAAGGGGTTAAAGTGCCCTACCTCTATAATATTTTTAGTTCCGTTATTGGTGGTTATGTCAATATCAAACGAATGTATGGCATCATGGTCTTGCAAACCAGTACCAAGTGTTTCGGCAGTAATGCCATAAACGGCCAACTTATCAAGTACTTCTTGTTTTTGCGCAAAACCTGTAATGGAACAAACAACAAATAGCAGTGTGGTAAAATTTTTCATATAATTTGGATTAAAATAATTTTGAATACACTAAAATAAAACAAGGGATTGAACTTATCAATAAAGACAAACAAAAAAGGCACTTATTCTAATGTGAATAAGTGCCTTTTAGTAGTTAATAGCGCTCTATTGTTTTACAATTCTTGACTGAACAGCTCCTTTTTCGGAAATTACACGCACCACATAAACCCCGGAGTTCCATTGGATAGATTGCTCCACAGTTACATCAAGGTACCCTGAATCATTAGCTGCATGCTTCTGCATATATTGTTGCTTACCAAAGGCATCTACGATTAAAACGGTTACCAGCTCTTCCTCATTTAGGCCTGAAAGGCTTAATGTGATTGCTTCGTTTTGGAACGGATTAGGGTAAGAAACCAATTCTAGTACTTGAGAGTTATTAGACATTCTAACCAACACAATCCCAACTTCAACATTAGTGCCATCAAAATCAGTTTGTGTTAATTTGTAGTACGAAATCCCATTATACGGACGCTCATCAACAAATGAATAAGCAATTTCTTCTTGACTATCACCAGCACCTATAATGGTTGTTACTTCTACATAGTTCTCACCATCTTTTGAGCGGTAGAGTGTAAAATAATCATTATTAAGTTCACTAGCCGTACTCCAAGTAAGCTTAACAGCGGTAGCTAAAGCTTCCGCTTCAAAACTTAGTAACTCAATGGGCAGTGCATTAACATTAAAGGCAGAACCAAATGTAATGGGGCTTAACGAAGTTAAAGGGCTGGTAGAAGTTACTGAGCCAACGGCAGTAGTTGAGCCTCCAGTTATAGTTCCCCCTTCACTTTGCCAGTTGCTAGCTGTATAATGAGCCACCACTAAATCATTACCTGTTAAATCAGTAATATCACTTCGTGTACCATCTTCCCAATATAATTTAACCAATGGGTTAGAGGCACCTGCACTCCTTGATAGTTCCCAATACTCGGCACCACTTACATGGTTAAGGGGACCGGCTCCTCCTTGCGATACATTGCCTGAGTTTGGAGCGGCTGCATCAAAGTATTGTGCTGTAAAGCTATTGCCTAACCCAAGCGACTCTGCACCAATACGCGCATAAAATAATCCATCTCCCACAGGAAATGTAAAATCACCATCACCAGTTCGTTGCATAGGGCCATCTACATAGCTTGCAGCCGACCCGCCTGATAATGAACCTCCATTCAAATGCACAAAATCAGCAATACTAGATGCTATAACACCATCTGTAAGTGTAAGAGCCCCAGTAATTAAAATAGGGTCATTTAAAATTATTTGAGGGAATAAACCAGAGCTGTTAGCTACTGTTAAATTGTTAAAACTTATGCCTCCGGCAGATGTAATAGTTTGCGTGGCTGCACCTACTAAACTAACAGTACTTGTACTAGATGTAAATGTGCCTGTGTTCGATAGGTTTCCATTTAAAGTAATGGTATAAAGTGATAAATCTGTATCAGCACCCAACGTAAGGTCATTATCTATAGTAACATCGCTATAGAGTGTAACAAGTCCACTTCCAGAGGTAACTATGTTATAAAGATTAGACCCTAAAGACCTAAGAATTATTCCAGTTCCTGTAGATTGTAAGTTTATTGTACTATTCCCGTGAATCAAAGACCCAGCTGTCTCAACTCTAAAGGTGCTGTATGAGCTAGTATTATTTATGCTAATTGTATGAAGCGGATCCATTATTTGAAGAGTCCCATCTCTCACATCAATATTACAATTAATCAAAATTGGATCAACTGTTTGAAAAACAGCATCTCCATCACCACCAATATCACTCTGAATAATTAAATCGCAAAATGCATCTCCTCCTGTTTCAATCAACACATTTCCTGTAGAAGCATTTAACTCCACCACAGTTTGTATGTCAGAAACTGCTGTATAAGTGCCTACATTAGTCCAATTACCATCAACATATATATATCCTTGAGTATGAGTAAAGGTGCCTGAGTTAATAAATGAGCCTGATAAAACTAAATTAGCTGCACCTCCATTGGAATCAAATTCCATAGAAGCACCTACTGCAATGGTTAAATCTTTGGCGACTCCATCTGCCCCAACAAATAAGAGAGGGTCATTAAGAGTTCCGCTAGGGATTAAAACATCATTTGCAGCCGTTGGAACTACCCCACCTGACCAGTTACTTCCTGTGTTCCAATCGGCACTTGTTGCACCGGTCCAAGTGATTAAAGACGTGTATATCCATCTAATTCTACCATCCCCATCGCCATTGGCAGGGCTGTCGTCTTCAAAAATAGAACCTGCTAACACACCCGATGCATCATTAAAAATATAATTATTGGTGCCAGTTAAACGCCTAGCATTTACTGCTGTCCCAGAGTTAAACACTACATTATTTAATGTAATATCGACTCCTAAGTCATTTTCTAATAATAGATACCTGCCACCGGCAGTTCCACTTGAAAAACTACCATCAGAAAGATTGCTAGCAGCATCTAGGCCAGCCCCATTTTGTAAATGTAAACCGGTAGTATTTAAGTTATTAATTTCATAAAAACGTGCATCTAGCTGCCCGCCCGCTACAACAAATCCGTAAGAGCCACTTTGGCTGTTAATAATGGCTTTATTGGATATATCTGTACCAACTGCTTGAAATAACCCATCAGTTACCTGTATAGAAGAGTTATTACCCATACTAAGCGTTCCGTTTGCTCCCATTGTTAGTGTGGCAAGCGATGTGGTAAGTGATAGTATATCTGTTCCAATTCCATCACCTACGTTTAACGTATTGCTGTTCAAGCTAAGTGTTCCTCCATTAATGGCTAAATCTCCTAAAACAGTTGTTGTACTTTGCAAATTGTAAGCTGCCGTTGCTAAAGCATTAATGGTTAAGTCATAAAATGGTGCGCCTCCTGTTTCGATGGTTCGCACCCCAGCAAGGGGTGAGTATAAAACTACTTGCCCTTGTTGTGCATTAAAGGTTCCTGAATTGCTAAAATCACCTCGAATCCATAAATCAAGGTTACTTGACGTAACATCAAAGATTGCCCCTACATCAATGGTAAAATCGTTTTGAACAAACGTATTACTGCCCAATTGAAAATTACCCGATTGAATGGTTAAGTCATAGAATGGTGAGGTTCCATTATTAATTACATCTACACCGCCAGATGTTGCAAAATCAACCCTGCTTGTTGATTGTGTAAAAGACCCACTTCCCCCTCTGGTCCAGGCTCCTTGAATTCTAATTCTATCTTCTGCTCCATTGGTAATAAAAATACCATTAATGGTAATGTCTCCTGAAACATCTAAATCAGGAAACGCATCATCAACCGAGGTATTTAATGTTAATACTGCACCAAAATTAATGGTTAAAGTTTTGGCTTCGGCTCTTACCACAGCAGTACCATCTGCTGAAACTACAGGTTGAATTACAGGTGTGTCATCAATTATTACTAAATCAGTTGCCGTAGGCACTTTATTGCCTCCTAAGCTAGACTCCCAGTTACCTGCTGTAAACCAATCACTTGTGCCTGCTCCGGCTGTCCAGATTAGGGTTTCTGTCCCTGTCCAGTTTATTAAATTTCCGGGGTCATTCTCAAAGTTAAATCCGGCAAAAGCACCAACGGCATCGTAAAACTCAATAGTTCCACTCCCTGCTATTAATTTAGATACATTGGATGCTCCACCACCAGGGTTACTTGGAAATGCAACATTTTCTATTCTACCAGGGTTACCCGTTAAATCTTGTGTACTTTCTATATTTAGCAAGGTGCCCCCTGATGCTCCATTGGCAAACGATCCATTACTAAAATTATCGGTAGCATCTATTATAGCACCATTTTCTATTTTTATACCGTTAATACCCATATACTCAAATAAGTAGTTTTGAGCTCTAATAGTACCTTGCACACTAAAATTATAGTCGTTTGTTGACCTACGTGTTACTGTTACAGGAGAGCCTGGTGTTCCTGCCAAATCGATAGTGCCGCTAGGCGTAACGGTAAGAGAAACCAAACGGCCTAATTCTAAACGACCTCCGGCACCTGCAATATAGGTACCTGCAATAGTTACTACATCTAGCCAGTCGCCTAGTTGCACGGTGTTTCCATTACCATTAAAAGTACCCGAAGTAACACTAAAAAGGTTGCTTACAGTTAAATTATCTTGCAATAAATAAGTGCCTCCTGTATTTATATCAAGGTCGAATAAAGTAGAGCCATTAGCTGTAATAAAGCCGGTACCAGAAGTTTTGTTCATTACAAACCTACCATCGGTCTCTATCGTACCACCTATACAGTTTATATTTCCTCCAACATTTAAATCTCTATTGGTGTATTCATTTCTAAAGGTTCCGTTTTGAATAACTAAATCATTTAAAACAGATACATCAACTCCATTTGCCAAATAACGACCTACTCCTGCAGATTTATCAATTCTTAAATCATAAAAATCCTTTGTACCTGTAATATTGGCTCTTATGTTTTGGAAACCTGCTACTGCGCCATCCAAAACTACTTGCCCGTTGCGGGCAATAAACGAGCCTCCATCATTATTGTCCCACTCTCCAGCCAATGTAATTTCATAGTTATTAGCACTTACGTCTAAAGTTGCTGTATTAAAGTCGAGGTCTCCATCCACATCAATATCACCACCCAGCGTTTTGGTATTTGCATTTAATAGGTATAGCCTACCATATTGTACTCCTCCTCTAATGGTTTGGTCATTGGTTCCTTCAAAACGAGAGAGGCTTGTTGGGTCTAATGCGTAGGTTGCAAAACCGGAAGGAAAGTTGTTTACTCCAAGTATAAAAACACTCTCTCCTGCTTCAACTATCATCGTTCCTGTTCCGGAGGTGTTATTAATTAAATACGTATTTAATCGCATGGATGCGATTGAATTTCGTACTATAAAGTCTCCTGTTAAGTCGGTATCTCCCTGAAGAAGTTTTGTATTGGTTCCTGCGATGTCTAAGTTATTAAATTTACTCGCATATATATTTTGATTTCCTGTTCTGGTAAAAACAATTGTACCACTACCTGCATACGCACCTGTGCCCGTCCAATTTGCCCCATCAAAATTATGAGAACCACCACCATCGTTAAATGTGCCACCACTTGCAATGGTCACATCATCATTCATTGTTAACATTGCAGTCCCTGCATTTAGCGTTGAGTTTACAATAAGGTCTCCGTTTACATTAATAATGCCTTCGAGTGTTTTTGTTAACGTTCCACTTACTGTTAGCTGATTAAAATCAACGTCTTTAATGGTTTGCGCAGCACCATCTAATATAACAACACCATTGGTAGATGTACTAAAAGAACCGGGAGCAGTATTAAGGATATCACCCCCAACTGTTGCTGTGTAATTATTGGTAGAAAATGAGTAGGTACCATTGGTAATATTAATGTCGCCATCAATATCAATTGTTGTTCCTGATACTAAATAAGTGGCGGCTCCTGTAAATGTAATATTGTTTAAGCTTGAATTATTGGGCCTAATGGTAACAGTACCACCTGCAGCGTTAAAAATAAAGGTACCTCCTCCCGGTATGTATATTCCATTTCCTCCAATGGTTAGTCCTCCTGAAATAATCACATCAGAACTGGCATTAGCAACTGCTAAAATACCATTGGCTGTACCCTGACCAATAACAACATCTCCAACTGAATTTAGGTCATTACCATCATCTAGCGTTAAAATACCATTCGTTAATGTGACAGATTTGGCCGCTCCATTACCTGATACTGAATTAATTATGGGATTGTTTGTCTGCAAGCCAATGATAGCATCCAATACATTTGAAGGCACACCATTATCCCAGTTTCCAGCAACTGACCAATCAGAACTTATGGCTCCTGTCCAGTTTGTAAAAGATAAAACTGGCCAAATAATTTTTGTACCATCACCATCATCTTCATACGTTTCACCGGCCAGTAACCCATTAATGGTACCAGCAAAGGTTAATACTCCGCCTGCCCCAGCTGAGCGTCTTACATTAAAATGAAAGGCAGGGTTTGGTGCTCCAGCATGGTTAAAGGTAACATTATTTACATCACTTAACCCTGTGGCATCTGCCTCAAAATTCAAGTATAATCTATTTCCACTATTGGCAACATTCATCCCTGACCAAGTTCCGTCAGAAAAATTATTATTAACTCCACTAGTGGCCACATTGGCACCAACCTGCACGTCAAGTCCGGCATCTACCAATGTTGAAATCTCATAAAAACGAGCATTAATTGTTCCACCTGATTGAATATCTATGTCTATTCGGTAACCTCCGGCTGAACGATCTATTCTGGCCAAATTTCCGCTTGCCCCAACCAAGTTAAAAGTTCCATCTACAATAAGTGTTGGGTCGCCATCGTTTGTGTCGTCTGCTCCGGTATCATTTGCATTAAAAAATAGGGTTGAACCTGGGCTAATTATTAAAGTAGCTCCTGCCGCAATGTAATGTTGTTCTGCATCAGGGTTGCCTCCATCGTTATTGCCTAAGGTTAAATTAAATCCATTTACATCAAGTGTTGCTCCTGTTCCAATGGTTAAATCTTCCTGAATAACAAGGCCCGACTGAAGTGTGTAGGCTCTTATACTGGTATTTGTTTGGTTAAAGGTTACATTATAAAAATCAAATCCATTATTATCAATGGCTTTGGGGTTTGTATCGGTACTTTCAAATGCTACTGTTGAAGTATAGTCGTAAAATGCGCCTGCATTTGTCCAATTTCCTCTCACTACAAAATCACCAATGTTAGTACCATAATCACTCGACATATACAGGTTAACACCATTATTAATTATTACATCGTTAGCAGTCAGAGTTCCTCCAACAAGTTTATTACCGCTTCCTGCAAAGGTAATATTACTCCAGGTTTTATCTTTTACTAATGCCTGAGTCCCAATTCTATCTAAGACTAGGTTGGCATTTGCCGTAATTAACGTTTCTGTGTTATCATCGTTTATGCTGGTAATAGCAAAATAGTGGGTAAGGCTACCAAAATCTACCGTTGCATTGCTAAAGAACTCAATCTGCCCACCGTCAATATTTAGTCCATTGTTTATAATGGATTTAGTTCCTCCTCCATTTTCGAATCGAGTGGTTTGGAAGGTATGATTAGCACCCGGATCTATGGTTTGTACACCTGTTCTGTTAAAGTTAATAGTATTAGCAGTATGATTTAGCGTACCATTATTTGTGAAATTAGCTCCTGAGAAATCCACGTTTCTACTTAGGTTAACTGTGATGCTGTTATTAATAGTTAAATCACCCGATATTCTAAAATAATCTTGTCCACCTGTTAAGATTTTGGTTCCTGAACCCCCCAAAACCACATTAGGTAAATTAATATAGTCAATTGGTGTTGCTTCACCACTTCGCACTACTTGATCCGCGCCATCAAAGGTAACTGTAATTCCTGGTGTAGGCGTATAATCTCTAATATCGCTAATTGAGCCTGCTAAATTTATATTAAACCCTCCGTCAATCAAGGTGACATTATCGTTCATGTAAAAATCTCCATCTACATTAAGGTTACCATCTAATGTGGCATTATTATTAGAATTTACATCTAAACGACCATAAGTTGGTGTAGTATAAATAATTTGGTTACCACTGCCATCGAGAGTTACTCTGCTGGTTGTAGCCAAACTGTAAGTTCCAAAAGCTGTTGGGAATGCAGGTAAAGGGTCTGCAATATTTTCAGTAATTACTCTGCTTGTACCAATCATGGTAAATGACTTTAATCCAGTACCGGTCATAGTATTGCTGTTCATATCGAGCAGAATACCATCATTAATAATTACATCACCGGTAATAGTAAGCGCATTATTCATATACTTACCACCAGAGCCTCCTAATATAAGGTTGTTAAACCCTGTTATATCAGCATCTATGTTCCAATAATTACCAAAGTGGTTTAATGTACCAGTACCCCCTGCTGTGCCCCAATTTACTTGTTGTCCTCCTGTTGGTATTGCCAACGCATCTTCTAAGTTTATAATAAAATTATTAGCTGCAAGTATTACTTCAGTATCATTTAAAACCAGATCATCATTAACCGTAATGTTGCCAAGTAATGTTTTAGTAGGCGTGTTTCCTCCAGTAGGTCTTCCAACGCGTAAATCAAAATACGTAGTTGCAAAAATATTCTGATCGATGTTGGCATAATAAAATACTTCTCCTCCAGTAAGGCTTACCGTTCCAAACCCTGTTGGAAAATTATTGGTATCTTCAATCCGTAATTGGCCACCGGTTTGTGAAAGCGTACCACCTCCTGTGCCAGTAACTGTAACACCAGGATTAATTTCCACACGGCCAATACCGCTCAAGATATTCATGTCTTGAGTAATCGTACAAGATCTAGTCATTAATTTTGTACCTGTTCCTGAAAAAAACACACTATTAAATGTGGTAAATTCTGATCCTCCAATATTCTGACCTCCTCCATCAAAAATTACTGCTCCTGATCCAGATTGGACAAATGCAGCTGCACCCCTATTATTTTGCCAATCGTCTGCCACTTTCACAATAAAGGCTTGTGCATCAAAAATGCCCCCAAAACCACTTGTTATAGTAAAATCATCTTGTATTGTAGCATTAGATGTCAATTGAACATTCGCATTACCAAACAAACCTAAATCATAAAACAAGCCACCATAAATAAGTTGCGTTCCTGCTGTACCTGTTAAATTAACAGCCCCTGTTCCTGGAAGAAAAGATCCCCCATTCAGAGTCCAATTCCCTGGTAAGTTTATAGATTGATTGCCAACCACATTAAAAATCCCACCCAACAATAGAAAGTCTCCATTTAAAATCAAATTGTTATCTAGATTATACTGAGCTCCAGAAGCTGATACAGTTAAATTATAAAAAGGATCTGAATTTGTATTGAATGTGTGGACACCTGAAGTTCCATCCAACATAAATAAGTTTGTGTTAGCAGTATAAGTTCCAGAATTAGAAAAAGCACCTGCAAGCCTAATGGTACTTGCATCAGTTTGAATTAACGATCCGTCTATAATCGTTAATAATTCTTCTATATCTAACGTCCTCCCATTTCCAACAGTTAATGAGATATCATCTGCACCTCCAGCATCAATAATCAGTTTTAGTCCTATAGCATCAGAACCTTGAATAGCCACAGCATAAGCACCTCCAACGGTTGAATGGTCTAAAAACACTACATCCGAAACTAAAGGAATTCCATCTGGAGACCAATTTGCTGCATCGTTCCAACTCACGGCATCTCCTCCTCCATCCCAAAATTTTCCAGTACCACTAAAACTCCAAGCAATTTGGTTAAAACCATCATTGTCATTGGCTTCACCCGCTAAGCCACCCAAAGCATCTTGAAAATCAACAGCTAGTGCGCCTGAGTAATCGTTAGGTGCAGAAACATTAAAAGTTGGTCCAGCATTGAAAATTACATTAGGCAATGCAGCAGTAAAAGGAATATTTAAGGTTAAATAAGCGGTTCCTGCTCCATTACTAAATACACCATTTGAAAAATTATTTGCAGGGTCAATAGTTCCTCCAGTTATTTCAACCCCATTGCCTGTTGTGTTGCTTATAGAATAATACTGTGCTTCAATTGTTCCTCCTGTTTGTGCATAACTATAATAATCTCCAATGTCAGGATCTAATGAGTTAATAACGGCAGGGTTTGAAGCAGTTCCTACAACTCTAAAAGTACCACCATTATTATTAATTCTACTGTCGCGGCCTAGTCTTAATGACGCTCCTTCATCTACTTCTAATGTTCCTCCATTAATATCAATATTCAAGGTGTTGTTGGTTGGAAAAGTAACTTCATTCCCATTTAAGTCAAATTTTCCATTATTAACAATTAAAATAGCAGTGCCACCAATGCCTGTTGAAAAATTTAAATTGCTTTGTAATTGATATTCGGAGCTAGCATTTGCATCAACAGTAATATGTCTAAAATTTGCCCCTCCTGGATTAATGGTATATACGCCTGCTCCACCATTGAAAGTCAGGCGGCTATTATTACTATTAAAATCAAAGGTGCCATTATTTATAAAATTCGCTGCTACATACATATCGAAGGCATCCATCTCAAGTTCAGCTCCAGCATTAATTGCAAAATCATTTTCTATAATCAAATCTCCATCAAGTTCCGTTCTACTCGTATTAGTGTTGATTAACACATCCCAAAACTGTTTGCCAGCTGAAGGAAACCCAACTGCACCCGTAAACATTTGCGAATACCCACCAGAGAATTCGACTAATCCATTTTGTGGCAAGAAAACACCTGTACCTGAATTAGTCCAACTTTCTTCTACGGTTATTTTAAAACTGCTAGCACCAACGTCTAAGGTAACTCCATCATTAATTTGTAATCTACCATTAAGCGTAATGTTACCTGTTAAGGTTTTTATTCCGGTGCCACTAAAAAAAGTATCATGAAAGGTTGATGCGCTAATGTTTTGGTCGTCCCCATCAAATGTAATTGCTTGCGTGTGCTGGAAGCTACCTCCGTTATTCCAATCTCCAGCTACTGTATGAGAAAGGTTTGCAGCATCTAATGTTGTATTGGTAATTGTTACATCTCCATTAATATCTAATCCATTATCAAAGAATCTTTTTTCTCCTAGCCCAGAAAATGTCAAATTAGGATAAATACCTGCAATATAATTTCTAATATTTTGACCCGTATTACCATTAAAATGGACGGTTGCAGCGGGTAACGTAAATGAAAATGAAGTTCCTGTTCTATTATTAAAATGTCGACCTACAAACAGTGTAAACCCTTGCAAGTTAAAGTCTCCAGTATTTTGCACTAAGTCAAAATCACGGCTCACAATTATATCTGTTTGTGCATTTACTGTTCTTGTGTTATTATCAATATCTAAATCACCAAAAATATTATTAGGATTGGCTGTTATGTTTTGCCCCGTGCTTGTGCTTGAAAAGAGTACTGATCCTGTACTTTGGTTAAAAGCACCAGTACCTCCGTTAACCCAATGGCCACCTGTCATATCAATGCTGTAAATACCAGCTTCAACGGTTACTCCATTATTAATCGTTACATCTCCGCTAACAAATTGATTTCCTAACATTGATTTGGCACCAGAACCACTGTAGCTAACATTATTAAAATCTGAGCCGGATATTGTCTGATCTGTTCCATTAAAATCCATTGAACCCGTCATATTATTAGTGTAGGCTACATTCATTACCCAGTTTCCAGTAACAGTATGGTTAAAACCCCCATCTACAAAAATGGGTGTGTCACCAACCCTGCTAAAGTTACCAACTACATTAAACCCTGCAGTTGCATTTTTATTGCCATTCCCTCTAATTTCTACATTTCCATAAGTTACGCCTGGAATACTTTGGGTTGTGCCATCAAAAAGTATCGTACTTTGAGCATCTAGTGATTCGGCATAAAATGCCATCATTGAATTAAATTCAGAAGGACCACTCGTTCTAAGCTCAACATTAGCTCCAACTGAATAAGTCCCAAATCCAACCATTAAATTTGCATCAATATCTACAATTAAATAGTTTGATATTGACCCTCCAGCATTTGATACTGAGAAATTAAAAGCTTGAAAATTATTATCATCTATATTTATAGTTCTAACAGCGGTAGGGGCTGTATTTGTAATAATAAGAGATGAAAGATTGTATGAACCTGTCCCACTTGATTGAATATCTTGCCTTGCATCTGGCGCATCCAATGTAAGAGTTGCAGCTGCTCCTGATATAGAAGAGTTTGTATTATTGTAAAGATAACCTTCCAGTGTATGACTGAAACCTCCAAGAGACAATGTAATCCCGTTATTTAAATCTAAATACCCATTAATATCTAATGGCCCATCAGCTGTTTTTATTCTTGAGCCAGTATCTACACCTGAAGCCGCTCCTAAAGCTAATCTCGCATATGTTATTCCACCTCTAATTGTTTGATTTGCTCTTAAATCATAAAGTGCCCGAGAAGTTACCCCCTGAAAATCGACTGTTCCAAAACCAGTAGGAAAATTATCTACCCCTCTTAAATAAACTGTATTTCCATCATTTATTTGGAATATACTTCCTCCAGTTCCTGTAACTGAACCTTCGTCAATAACTAAATAACCACTTTGGATCGTTAGATTACCTCCGATTGAAATTGCATCTCCATTGGTAGTGTTGGAAAAAAAGTAATTGCCTGCTATGATAATATCTGCTGTTCCTAATCCGAAAATATTGTCATCTGTATCATTTGCTCTGTTGCCTGTAAACGTTATTGAACCAGAAAAATTTACTGCTCCGTTTTGGATTAGCTGCTCTATTGTATGATCACCTGCACCATTTAAAGTTGCATCAGGATATATATAAGTCAAATCGTTAGCTACAAAATTTCCGGTAATATTGAAATCGATTGCTGCACCAGGCTGAAAGTACACTTGATCGAAAATGGCATTGGTGCCAATGTTCAAAGCTTGGTCAACCGACCCTCTTAATGTGAGCCTTCCATCAGTTGCATTATATATAGAGCCATTGTCAACTGTAAGATTGCCGTATAAATCATGCAGATTACCTGTACTAAAATTGGTATTATTAGTTATTAACCAATTGCCATTTACTCTTACATTTCCTCCAGAAGACACTACACCTCCTCCACTAAAGGTAAGATTGTTAAAAGCGGCTGCGGCTGATATAGTTTGCACTAAAAATGCATCAAAAACTACAGTTCCGGTACTTGAAAGACTACCTGTACCTATTTCCGTCCAGTTACCAGCCATATTTATTTGGTTATTATCTGCGGTTAAAGTTGAGCCTGTCTCAATTAGCATATTACCTTCCAAATCTAGTACATCATTAAGAAGGAGAGTCGCGGCACTACCACCCTGCCCAATTACCAATGCAGCAATGTTTAGGGCACCGGTAGTTTGATAATTGTGCCCATCAGCAATGGTAAAATTATCGAGCCCATTACTGAAATTAGGAATAGCCCCCCCCGCAGCATCATCTGTCCAATTCGCCACATTATTAAAATCCGAAATGGCAGCATTATTAGACGTAAATGAATTTTGGGCGATCGTGTATGTTGATACTAAAGATACCAACAAAATAGAAATAATGTTTTTCATGCCTGAATGTAAAGTGGGTAATGTTAATTCATAAGTGGTCTGATACACAAAAGTACAACCTTATAATTATATATTTATACGAAAAAGCACCTATTAGTAACTGCTAAATACACCTAAAATTTCAATACTAGAGTTATTTTAAACCTAAAGAAAACCCACTTTGAAGCCAACGCAAATCACTATTTAAACTCACTTTATCAAATTCCTGCTGAACTTGCTCATCAACTTCTTTAAAATGACTCCAGCCTGAGTAATGAATAGGGATAAATGTATTTATTGCCAATAGGTTGGCGGCCTTTACAGCTCCCTTTACATCGAAAGTATATTTCCCCAACCCAGTGAGGTATTTAAACTGCACTGCACCCAAATGAAATAAGCCTACATCAATGGTAAATCGAGAAGCAATTTCTTTAATACCTTTAAAAAAAACAGTATCTCCTGAGATATAATAAGCCCCTTTATGTTGTGCATCCCATTCTAACATAAAACCAATTACTTTACCAGTAAAAAAAGAAGGCAACCACCACGGGCGATGCTGAACCGGAGTGGCCGTAATTTTTAAGCCTGGTACTTTGGGAGTTTGAACTGAGATAGATTCCCAATTATCTAAGCCAAGCCCATTCTTTAATGTTTTGGCCGCTGGCTTTGTTGTAATAACCCTATCTACAGATTTGGAAAAATTTTTCCCGGCTCGGTCAAAGTTATCTTTGTGTTGGTGGTGGCTCAAAAGGATTAAATCAATTTTCCCAATTTCCTCTTTTGAAAGAGCTGGATTTCCTGTTTTTCTTGAAAACGCTCCAAAACCAAAATGGTATAATTTCCCTGCCTTACCCAATACTGGGTCAGTCATTATTCGATAGCCGTTAATGTCAAGAACAATACAGGCTGTATCGATATGTGTAATAGATATTTGCATTGGTTAAAATTACAGAACTTGCAGCTATAAAAAAAGAAAAGGGCTCGGATGAGCCCTGAGATTATCGAGCCTGCCGCCCGATAATGACAGTAAAAGTTAAAAATTTAATTTACAAGCCACTAACTTCTGCTTCTCGATGGATCTTTTTAACTAAGCCCTGAAGCACCTTTCCTGGGCCACTCTCAGTAAAACTTGTTCCACCATCGGTCACCATATTCTGTACTATCTGAGTCCATTTTACTGGTGCAGTTAACTGCTTAATTAGGTTCTCTTTTATAACTTCTATATTTACCGATGGCTTAGCAGTTACATTTTGATATACAGGACATATAGGCTGATTAAAATGGGTCTCGTTAATTGCTTTTTCAAGCTCCACTCTAGCTGGCTCCATGAAAGGAGAATGAAAAGCACCTCCTACAGGTAGTGGCAAAGCTCGTTTAGCACCCGCGTCCTTCATTTTTTCACAGGCTTCTGCAACTGCTTCGTTACTACCTGAAATCACCAATTGCCCTGGGCAATTATAGTTTGCAGCCACAACTACTCCGTCAATTTCGGCACATACTTCTTCTACTTTTTCGTCAGCCAATCCAAGGATCGCAGCCATTGTTGAAGGGCTTAGCTCACATGCTTTTTGCATAGCCAAAGCACGTTTATACACCAAAGAAAGTCCATCTTCAAAACTTAATGCCTTATTTGCAACCAATGCAGAAAATTCTCCTAACGAGTGCCCTGCAACCATATCAGGTCTGAAACTATTATTAGTTAACGATAAAATAACGGAATGCAAAAATACAGCCGGTTGGGTCACCTTTGTTTGTTTTAGTTCTTCAGCAGTCCCTTCAAACATTATGCTTGTTATATCGAAGCCTAAAATTTTATTGGCTTTATCAAAGAGCTCTTTTGCTTGTGCATTTGATGTGTATAAGCCTTGCCCCATTCCTGGAAACTGAGCCCCTTGACCTGGATAAATATATGCGTTCATGATTTTTATTATTTACCCAAAGATATAATTAGATTAGCCCTTGCACAATATCTATGTAATTATCCTATCAGAATGTTTATGCAAGTCAATAATGCATTGGTCAGTTTCACCAAACCATGAAAATCTGTGCTTGGCTATAAACTTATACATACCATCCCTAATAAAAGCTGGAATAATATAAAATATGCTTAACAAAATATATGGAAAATCAAGCACTCTGCAGATGTTCAAAAAGGCAGTACTTTCAGTCGAGATTATTTTATTATTATAAAAAACAACTGAATCAGCACTAATATGATGCTTGATAGCCAACTCTTTGCCAAATTCACTTGATAATCCAGCAAAAGACAACAACTTTTTCTTATCTATTTTAATCAAAAACTGAACCACTCTATTGCACAACAAACAAGTAGAATCAAAAAGAACAACCTTGTTTAATAGAGAACATGAACCCACCCTGTAATTCTTTGGTTTCTTTCTTGCGGCACACGCAGGTCAAATTCTACTTCAGCTGCATAAAAATAAACCCCACTAGACAATAGTTTTCCTTTATTATCTCTGCCATCCCAATTAATTAGGATAGAATTTTCACCTCCACTTTGGTAAGCATAAATCGCCACTCCCCATCGGTTAAATACAATAAATTTAACTGAATTCACAAAACGTGGGCAGGTTGAATCCTCTTGACCAGAAAACTCATCGAATGGTCTAAACACATCATTGATACCATCTCCATTTGGTGTAAACACATTCGGAAGCTCATAATAAGGGCAATTATCATTACAAACTATATTGCTAGGAATACTTTCATTATTAGATCTATCAATTGCAGTAACATAATAACAACCAGCAAATGACAACAAATCAGTATCCAAAAACGTGGTATCCTTCACAAAATCAATTATCTCAAATGTTTCATCCGCCCCTGTAGCCGAAAAATAAACATTATACCCTTTAATCTCATCTTCTAGATCACACTCCTCCCCTTCAATAGCTATAGATTTATTCCAATTTATTACGTTGAAATAACTATTAAAACCGCATCCTCTATCTAAAAATACCTCGTCACAATCAGGTGTAATTAAAAACAGTTCTGGTGGGCAAGGAGTGATTGTATCGTTTGGCTGAGCACAAATTATTTGGGACAAGTTAACCTGGGGTGCATCAATACTAGGGTTGCCATAAGAGCCAAATACCTCAATATAATAACAGTATAATAACTGGTCACTGAGATCTTCTCCATTAAAACTTCCATTGTCGTGGTAAAAGAATCCATTATTATTTACATCTACACTGTCAATTAGTACTAGTTTTTCAGGTTCAGCGATATCTACCCTATCTCTGTAAATGTAATGGTATTTATACGTGGCAGTATTATTAGACCAAGGAACATTAGCTGACCAATTAAGCTCTATCGCCCCTGTAAGTGCTGTTGGTTCGTTATAAACCGATGACGCCATGGTGGATCTAATTTCTGTACCACCGCTATCAAATAGTTTTACCGTGTAATGGTAAGGAGTTTCACTCGTATTTAAACCAGTATCAATAAAAGTGGTGTCAGCAGAAAGGTCCATTACTTTTGTTCCAATATCTCCTGTAAACCCTGAATCTCGCCATAGCTCATACGAATAAGGAGGTGGAAATAATCCTTGGTCTATTTCAAAAGGCCCTCTCCAACTTATTGTAATTTCTCCAGCATTAAAATCTGTTTTATCAACGGTAACATGAGTAATGGCAGGGCCATCTGCCTTAATAATTCCACAGGTTTCAGCAGAAACATAACTTTCTCCATTTTGAGGTGCTGGAAATACTGCAACCAAGCGATAGCAATAATTTGCATCAAAGGCTAGTTTCTGTCCCCCATTGTCATCTTTATAGTTTGTATCCGATGCAGGCACTTCATCTGTAAGCTCATAGCCTGCATAACCTGGCATGCCTGTATCGCATTCATCAGGCGCAAGAGGAAAAGTATCAACACGTCTCCATATTTGTATTTTCTCTGCATTGCCACACGTATAATTATCCCACATAAGGTCAATTGTTCGGTCTGGATTTACTGTTGACTGTAAATTTTGAGGAGCCGGTGCCACTACAATAATATTTACAGTACCAAACTCTACAAGCGGCCTACCAGCATCGGGTTGGTCTGTTACTTTAAAAGTTACCAAATAAGGCTGTTCACGAACTTGATCACATGTCGTATTCCAATCAAAATTAAGAGTGCCGGGCTGAGATTGAAAAACTGCTGGACTTGGACTGAAAGTAGCAGGTGAATTTGGAAAGTACAATACAGCTGAAAAAACTTCAATTTTTACTTGATCTCCATCTTCATCAGTTGCAAATACATCAAAATTAATGTTATCTCCTGCTTCAACACAAATATCATCAGGCAAATCAAGTCTTGGTCTGTTGTTGTCGCAGTCGTCAACAATAATTTGCATATCTCGCACTACTGAGCCTATCAAAAAATACTCACCTTGTACCCTTCGATACTCCTTTACGATAAACGCTACATTATATTCACCTGGAGTGCCCGGTGAATTCCAAATTAGGTCTCCAGTTAAAGGGTCTATAGACAAACTAGCTGGTATATTCGTTGTTCCTTCTTCAAACCCACCAAAGGCAGCGTTATTCATTACACGATAATTATCAACAGGTGTATTTTTTGCTTTTCGAGGAGTAACAAATTCAAAGGCCAAACTGTCACCATCTCTATCAAAAGCGCCTGGGTTATGGTAAAATGCAACACCAGTACATCCAAAATCAATAGGAGGAACTAGCATTTCAGGAAGGAACATGTTACAACCTAAAGTGGCATCAATTCTAACCATAGTTTCAATATAAAAAGGAGTTTCAATGGAATTGTCCATGTTCAAAATCCCTCCGTTTCTATTAGATTCTTGATAGCCAATAAAATAAATACCATTCCCACTATAGGTATACTCCACTTTGAATCGGCTAATTTTTACATTATTCCCAATATCAACTTCATCCAAAATAATTTCTACCCTAGAATCTGTACGTATATTTTCAATGGGTTCACTTCCATCTCCAAAATCCAAAGTGCCACCTCCAAAATCAACCTGCCCACCAGACAAATCAACATAACCTGTAATGAAGATAATAAACGTTTTACTCTGACAGTTCTTTCTCTGCACCGTTATTTCACCTGCTCTGATATGAGTTGCTACAACAGGAATTGACAAAAAGAAAAGGGCAATTCCAAAAAATAATATTTTAAGCGTTGTGTGCATTTATTTTTCCCTATTAAAACTTTAAATATAAAACCAATTATGTACCTATTAACCAATTACAGCAAAAATAGTTTCATAAAAGGAATAGCTAAAATCGCATTAACCTGAGTTCGACCTAAGGAATACTGTCAGCTTTAAGTGAAAATTTCATAAACGACTCAAATTTATGTAGGACTAACGGGTTAATTCAAAGAAATTTGAGGAAGTTTGGGGAAAATTCACTAAAGCCTAAGGGAAAATATTTAGCAGGCAATCTTTTAGAAATAAAAACCTTGAAATAATCCATTATTTTATCGCTTTTTATTTCCAAAACCTCACCTACTACCTTATTTTCTGACAGCATTCCTTAGGTTTAACTCAGGTTATTAACTGTAAATAGGCTATGTATTATAATTGTAACCTGAGTGCGACCATAGTTTTATAAATCTCTTTTTTATTTTGTATAAAGCCCTTATTTTTTTTGCTTGGAATAATTCTGAAAACTTTTTTAGTTTCAATAATAATAACATTGAACTTCGTTTAGAAAAAAAACTTAGCCGCTTCTCAATATCAAACCTTATATCTATTAAACTTTCAATTAAAAAAAAACTTGCCCCACTAATAATTGGTGCAGTGCTTGCGAGTTTAGCACTTGTTAACATCTTACTAGAGGGTGCAGAACTTTCGATGATAGGGCTATTATCCATCGGCCTCTTAATTTTATACTTTGGCGTATCAGAATATTGGGTAATTACAATAGAACAGTTTAAAGAGAGTAAATCAATTTGGATATCTAAGAATAAGTGCCTTTTATTTCCTAAAACATTAATCAACATTATAGATTACAAAATATCAAAAGGTTTTTTCCCTCCAATTTATACAAGCATTGACCGGGCTAAATTAGAACACATAATTGCCGACAATCAGCATATAATTGAGCTTACTGAGCCATTAAAATACTTTTTAATGCCTCCTAAACAAGACCCTAAGTTCTTGCTCTTAAAAATTGACTTGTCCAAAATTAGTCACCCCCTAACGTTTATAAGCGATCAAGATTATATGGCAATTGGGAAATTTCAAATTGACAAAGAAGCTTTATTAAATATCGAAATTTAGCAGATTGGTAATTTAAATCTATCTTTGAAACTGATAGTTGGAATACATGCAAGATAAATATAATAACAAGACCAAGTTTAAACCAATCCTACCTTCTCATAGCGAATGGCCAATTGTAAAATTGAGCAAGAATATGCAAACTTTTATTGAAAAGGTTTCGAAGGATAGTTATCATAAGATAAAGAACATAAAAAAAGGCGATCAAAAACTTATCGAAGAGCTCGAGCGAACCCGCTACCGAGAAAAACTACGAGTTCAGAAAATGCCTTGGAGTGTTGACCCAGATGATGATTATGAATTTTGGAAAAACGTAAAAAAACAACTGGTTGGAAGCACCGAAAACTCATCCGAATCATCTGAAAATTCAAATCGTATATTAAAATCAATAACAGAAAGATATGCGAATGAAATAGCCAGTGTATTCAAGCCATCTTCACATAAATTTGCTCGCAGAGTTACCAATTTTGGCTTTGCACGACTATTAAACGCAGCTCATTCAGGCAGATTTTCAGGGCTTTTTAGAGCAAGGCATACCTTAAGGGATAAAATAAGGATTAGAGGTAGCATAGACCATATTAGAGAGCTTTCAAAAAAAGGAACTCTTATTATGGTTCCAACCCACTTTAGCAATTTAGACTCCATGTTAATTGGGTGGGTAATCCAAGCCCTTGGGCTCCCTCCTTTTATTTATGGAGCTGGGCTTAACCTATTCAATATCAAGCTATTTGCTTACTTTATGAATAGCCTAGGCGCCTATAAAGTGGATAGAAGGAAAAAGAATTTAATTTACCTTGAAACTCTTAAAAGTTATTCAGATTTAGCCATTCAGGACGGGTGTCATAGTTTGTTCTTTCCAGGAGGCACTCGATCAAGGTCTGGTGCTATTGAAACTGAACTTAAAAGAGGCTTATTGAGTACAGCGATTCAGGCTCAGCTGGCAAATTTTAAAAATGACAAGGATCAAAAAATATTTATTGTTCCTGTTGTCTTCAATTATAATTTCGTACTTGAAGCGCCTTCACTCATCGATCATTTTTTAAAGCAAAAAGGGCAGGAAAGATATTATACAGAAAATGATGAATATTCTACCTCCTATAAAATTTCTAAATTCTTATTTAAATTTTTCACAAAACAATCTGATATTTCTGTGAGTATTGGAAAGCCAATGGACTTATTTGGCAATTATGTTGATCAAGAAGGCCATAGTATTGGACAAAATGGTAGATATATTGCTACTAAAGATTATTTCTTAAAGGATGGCAAATTTGTTGATGACGATCAACGCGATGATGAATACACACGTACGCTCAGCAAGCGGATAGTAGAAGAGTTTCATATAAACAATGAAGTGCTACCCAGCCACTTAATTGCTTATGTAGGATTTAAACTGCTCCGAAAAAAATTCCCAGATCTAGACCTCTTTAATTTCTTACGACTGCCAGAGGATGAACTTTTATTAGATTATGGAGAGTTTTCTATTGAAATTGAGAAGTACAAAAAAGTTATTTTCCAATTTGAAAAGGAAGGTAAAATTTTAACTAGCCCAGGGCTAGCAAAGTCAACAAACGAATTAATAGAGCAAGGATTAAGCAATTTGGGTATTTTTCATACCAATTTACCCTTGGTTAGAAACGAACAAGGTGATATAGAAACTGAAAGCCTTAGTTTATTATACTTTTACCACAACCGCCTAAGAGGTTATAATTTCGAAGAGTATGTCAGCTAAATATGTGGGTGTAATTGGGGCTGGAAGCTTCGGATCGGTAGTAGCAAATTTGCTGGCTGTAAATAGTAAAGTTAAATTATATACTCGCAATGCCGATAAGCTTAAAGATATTAACACCAATAGAACTAACCTTGGTTACAAACTACACGATAATATTGAAGCCTGCAATAGTTTAGAAGAAATTACTGGAGAATGTGAAACATTATTCCCCATAATCCCATCTTCTGGGTTTAGAAAGATGATGAAAGAATTTTCACCTCATCTTCACCCCTATCATACTATGATACATGGCACAAAAGGGTTAGATGTTACGCTCCCCGAAGGCATGACTATTGACAATAATAATGTAGAGTTTAATAGGGACAACGTTAAAACCATGAGCGAAGTAATTCGTGATGAAAGCGTGGTGGTAAGAATAGGTTGCCTTGCTGGCCCTAACTTAGCTAAAGAAATTTATAATAAGCAACCTGCCGCCACTGTAGTTGCCAGTTCGTTTGACTCTGTTATTAAAGAAGGGCAGCGATTATTAAGAAGTGATCTTTTTCAGGTGTACGGCAATAAAGACTTGATTGGTATTGAACTCACAGGCGTACTTAAAAATATAATTGCACTAGCTTCTGGAGCTCTAAACGGGCTAGGTTATGGCGAAAATGCAAGAGCAATGCTTATTAGCAGAGGATTGGTAGAGATGATTTATCTCGGAAAAGAACTCGGTGGAAACTTACAAGCATTCATTGGCCTAGCTGGTGTGGGAGATTTAGTTGCAACCAGTTCTTCAACATTTAGTAGAAATTTTACTGTTGGCAATAGGTTGGCTAAAGGAGAAAATATAAGTGAAATTATTCAATCTATGAACGAAGTAGCTGAAGGTGTAAACACAGTTAAAATTGTCAAAAAATTTGCCGAACACTATGGGTTTAGAGCTCCTATTACTGAAACACTTTTTAAGATCCTTAATGGGTCTAAATCGGTTGAAGATGGTCTAACCTATTTAATGAAATTGCCTCTAAATGTGGATATTGATTTTATGTAGTGTCTGCCCATAAAGTTCGCTATCTGAACCAGACACTGAGTTTATAGACGGACACTTATGTAGCCTTTACCTTTTCATCGCCTCTAGCCTTTTGAGCAGAGGTGGGTGCGAATAATGAAAGAACACGTAGGTTGGATGGGGTTGCAAGTTGCTCAAATTATCAACTGAAAGTTTCTTAAGTGCCAAGGGCAAATCAGTAGGATTAGTAGACTCGATAGCAAAATAGTCAGCCTCAAATTCATTTTTACGACTTACTACATTGCTTAAAATACCAGTAATAAAAGAAATAGGCGTGTAAAGCATTGTAAACGCAATTAGATTTAAATGAAGCTGTAAATTATTGGCTCCTAGAGCAACTGATAAATTTTCGTTAAAAATAAAAAGGGACATAATATAGAGCATTGCTCCTGTTTGTAAAATGGAAGAAACTAAGCTTCCAATAATATGCTTCTTTTTATAATGCCCAACTTCATGTGCAAAAATCGCCACCAACTCCTTAATAGAATGGTTTTCAATCAGCGTATCGTATAACACCACTTTCTTCTTTTTCCCAAAACCAGAGAAAAAAGCATTGGCTTTGCTCGATCTTTTGGAGCCATCAATCACAAAAATATTGGTTAATGGAAAATTTACTTTTTTACTATACACTTCAATGGCTGTTCTTAGTTCCCCGTCTTCTAAGGGAGATAGCTTATTAAATAATGGCATAAAAAGAGTGGTGTAAAACATGTTCATAAACAACATAAACAGAGTAATTACCAACCAAAATACCCACCAAAATTGAACTCCTAAAGAAGTAAGTAAGAATAGAAGCACATATAATAAAACACCTCCAAGTATTGCACCTAATCCATAGCCTTTTAGCTTATCTAAGATAAAAAGTTTAGGGGTGGTCTTATTAAATCCAAATTTTTCTTCAATTACAAAAGTGCTGTATAACTGAAATGGGATACCCATCAAGTCGGAAGCAATAAACAAAATTCCGAAAAAAGCTAAAGCCCTAAAAGCATCGTCAATAATATGGGGTTCTAAAACCGAGTTTAGCCAACCAAACCCACCAAAGGCTAAAAACAGAATTGATATAATAAAGCTTAACCCACCAGACACAAACCCAAACTTAGTTTGAACTGCTTGGTATTCCATCGACTTATCGTACTTCTCAGTCTCATAAATACCTTGAGCTTCTTTGGGTAAAGCTTTTTTCCCTTCTTTTAAATTTAATGCTTCTAAAACTATATCAAATCCATAATTAGCTATAGAAAGAATAATTAGAATTAATAAAATCGTTTCTGGAGTCATAATAATTAATTAAGAGCGCAAAACTAATAACCTGAGTTCAGGATAATGCGTATTTAGCAGAAGTATTCATAAATAAGAACGATCCCATTAAAATCATTTAAATTAGCAAAATGATGTTAAATGTCACCTCAATAAAGGGTCTAATTTTAAGTTTATTTCTCTATGGATTGTCTTTTCAAACCAATGGGCAAGCCGACTTGCAAATAGCTAAATTAAAGTATAATGGTGGTGGAGATTGGTATGCGAATAAAACGGCATTACCTAATTTAATTAGCTTTTGCAACAAAAACCTTAGCACCAATATTAGCTCTGAGGAAGCCGTTATTGAAGTAGGTAGCAAGTTTATATTTACTTACCCCTATGTGTATATGACAGGCCATGGAAATGTGGTTTTTAGTGAACAAGAAGCTGAAAATTTAAGAAATTATCTCATTGGAGGAGGATTTCTGCATATTGACGATAATTATGGGCTTGACAAATTTATTCGACTAGAGATGAAGAAAGTACTTCCAGAACTTGATTTTGTAGAGCTGCCATTTAACCACCCCATTTATCACCAAAAGTTTAAGTTCAATAATGGGTTACCTAAAATTCATGAACATGATGGCAAGCCTGCTCAAGGCTTTGGATTGATCTACCAAGGTAGATTAGTTTGTTACTATACATACGAAACAGATTTAGGAAATGGCTGGGAAGACCAACAAATCTATAACAACCCCAAGGCATTAAGAACTAAGGCGCTTCAAATGGGTGCGAATATTATCAGTTTTTGCTTTACGCAAGAATAAAGGTTATTATCTGAACAATAAAATACAGGGAGGTTTTGAATTTCTTTGAAAACTCTAGTAATGTGCCTATTTTGCGCTCTTTAAGTATTACTCAATTTTATAAAGTAAATGGCATCAAGAGGAAATTTTAGTGGAAGAATCGGATTTATTGCTGCGGCAGCAGGCTCAGCTGTAGGCTTGGGTAATATTTGGAGATTCCCTTATGAAACAGGAGAAAATGGCGGGGCTGCCTTCCTGCTAATTTACCTAATTTGTATGGTACTTATTGGCTTTCCGGTAATGGTAGGTGAAATATCTATTGGTAGAAATACTCAATTAAATGCCTTTGGAGCTTACAAAAAAATTGGTGGAGCCAAATGGGGACTCTTGGGCTATTGGGGAATTCTTTCGGCAGTAATGTTTCTGTCTGTTTATAATGTAATTGCAGGTTGGGCCTTTGCTTATTTTGTGCAAATGGTAAACGGCACTTTGTCTGCCACCAAAAATTTTGGCGAACACTTCACTAGCCAAATTGCTGATGTAAGCGACCTGTTTTTCTATTCTTTAGGCTTTATGGTGATAACTGCTGTTATTGTTTCTAGAGGCATAAAAAAAGGAATAGAATCGGCTTCTAGAATATTGATGCCAGCACTATTTATTATGCTTTTAGGGCTTATTGGATATAGCTTTACCCTTGACAATGCAATGGAAGGAGTTAAGTATTACTTAATTCCTGACCTTAGTGAAATTACTTTTGCAACCGTTTATAATGCACTTGGTCAAGCTTTTTTCTCTTTGTCGTTGGGCATGGCAGCTTTGGTTACTTATGGTTCTTACATAAGTAAAAAAGAAAATATAGTAACCTCAGCAGCACTTGTTACAGTTACTGATACAACAGTAGCTTTTTTAGCAGGCCTTTTAATATTTCCGTTGGTGTTTTCGCAAGGCTTATCACCTAGTGAAGGGCCAGGATTAGTATTTGTAGTGCTGCCAGGCATTTTTGCAGGTTTGGGAACGTTGGGCCCTATTATTGGAGCAGCATTTTTCTTGCTACTTTGTTTTGCGGCATTAACTTCCACTATTTCTTTGCTCGAAATTCCTGTTACCTTTTTAGTAGATGAAAAAGGCTACTCAAGAACCAAGGTGGTAATCTTCACTGCTTTACTCGTTTTTTTAATAGGCATTCCTAGTATGCTTTCCCAAGGAGCAGTTGATTATTTCAGTAATTTTGCTCATTATGAAGGCATCACTAAAACAGTACTAGATGTAGTTTTTGATATATTTAGTGATGTAGGCCTGCCATTAGGTGGATTTTTAATGACCATTTTTATAGCTACTAAATGGAAAACTGCCAACTTTAATAAAGAGCTTGCTATAGGTAACGAAGGCTATATGGGTTCGTTTATGCAAAAATATTTGAATTTTGCACTTACCATCTTCGCCCCTATTTTCTTGGGTTTAATGTTTATAATAACCGTTTTAAAGAAATTTTTTGGAGTGAACTTATTTTAGCTAGCTTCAAGTTAGTAAATACTTGACCCTTTGTAAACTCTAGTTTCATCTAGTGAAACAATATTTCCTTGGTAGGTTAACCTTTCTCCATAACTACCAGACATATCTACACGAGCATTCCCATTTGGAGATACCCTAAAAATCATTGTAACTGAGCCTCCAGAATTTTGCCTTACTGTAACGTTTATCGTAAAACCTAATCCTTTTTTATTATCAACAATTTCCATTTTTGCAATGGTTCCGTCAAGGGTTACTCCTCCAACACCATTCCAACCTACTAATTGATTGAAAGACAATTGAATGGTCGAGTTTTTTCCGTCAAACCCAACGAAGTTAATGGTTGGATTTAGCACAAAACTGTCGCCTTGTCTGGTGTATAGCGTGTTGGCCTCAAGCACAAAAGCTTGCGTAGCAACCAAAGCCCTTAACTTATCGTTAGCAATTGAATCTTGTACATGCTTTTCAGCTTTTTTAACCTCCTTTCCATCTTTTTCTTTTCTCTTGCTGATTGTGCCAACGATTCTGCAACAAAAACAACACTTAAAACTAGGATTAAGAATAGACTATATTTTTTCATTTGATTATTTATTTTATCTTTCCTATCAAATATAAACAGTCTGTTTATGAAACGAATAGTTGTATTAACGGGTGCCGGTATAAGTGCAGAAAGCGGCATTGCTACTTTTAGAGACTCCGGGGGGCTTTGGGAAGGGCATGATGTTATGGAGGTAGCCACACCCGAAGCATGGGAAGCTGACCCTGCCCTTGTACTCAATTTTTATAATATGCGTAGAAATGATGCTTTAAAAGCATCGCCTAATAAAGCACATAAGTTATTAGTTAAATTAGAAGATAAATTTGATGTACGAATTATTACACAAAACGTTGATAACCTCCACGAACGAGGAGGTTCAAAAAATGTGCACCACTTACATGGCGAACTCTTCAAATCCCGTAGTACGAAAGATGCCAATCTCGTTTATACTATTAAGGGGTCTGAGTTGAATATTGGAGATTTATGCGAGCTAAACTCACAGCTAAGGCCTCATATTGTTTGGTTTGGAGAAGAGGTGCCCGAAATGGTAAATGCTATCGAAACCGTACAAAAAGCTGATATCCTTGTAATT
>JAKISE010000034.1 GCA_021648745.1 Cyclobacteriaceae bacterium | reverse complement strand
GTAGGTTTACCGCTGATTGTCAGACGGAACTTGTTATGAATTGCTTTAGGACCATCAAGACTTACTCCCAGTAGAAAGTTATACTTTGTAAAGAACTCCGCCATAGGCTGATCAATAAGTGTCGCATTTGTCTGGAGGCTATTATTGATTTTTGCATTGGGGGGAGCGTACTTTTTTTGTAATTCCACAGCCCTGTTAAAAAAATCCAGTCCGGAGATGGTGGGCTCCCCCCCCTGCCAGGTGAAATTATATGCAGGTAATGCCATTTTCATATAAGATGAGATCATTTTTTCCAAAACAACATCAGACATAACAGGCTTATCACCTTCTTTTATATAATTAAGATGATCAATATAGAAACAATATTCACAACGTAAATTACATGCCGCAGAGCTAGGTTTAATCAATAGTGAAAAAGGTTTGATTTTATTCATAAAAATCCGGTTATTCAGTTACTTTTTTTATTTGCTCATTAATATTTACAGCCAGTTTTCGTCTAAAATCCCTATGCATATCTATCGCCTCCAATTGAACCCCATCTTCCTTTAAGTATATAGTATTATTGTGAAAACAGGGGAGCTAATATGACATTTTTAGAAAAGTACGCAAACGTTATTCTTACAGGTTTAAACATTCAGAAAGGACAGAATCTTATAATTATGACTGAACCGGTTCACTGGAATTTTGCATCAGTTATTGCTGCAGAAGCCTATAAAAAGGGAGCCAGATATGTAAGGGTGGATTCCAGTGAAAAAAAAGATCCCCGTCTCTATAGAACACGTATAGAACATTCCAGAGAGGAATACCTCAATTATGTACCCCTGTTCCGTACAGAAACACAAAGATTGATAGTTGAAGAAAACTGGGCTCTCCTGGCCCTGGATGGCACCGAGAATCCTGAAATGTTATCAACCCTGGATTCAATCCGGAATACTATTGCAGGGAAAGCAATCACTGAAGCAGGAAAACTATTTCAGGATGCGATACAGAACAACAAAATCCAGTGGATCGTAGCCTTTGCCCCTACCGAGATTCTTGCAGGAAAAATAATGGATATACCTCCTTCAAAAGAGGCAATTGAAGAACTATGGCAGGTTCTTGTTCCTATTCTTCATCTTGATGATACCGATCCCTCGGGAACCTGGGTAAAAAGAGGAGAAACATTAAAAAAGCGGGCACTTGCGCTAAACAGATTAAAATTCAAAGAGATACATTTTAAAGGCTCCGGAACAGACCTGAAAATCGGACTTGGACAAAGAGCAGTCTGGGAGGGAGGAAGCTCTGTTTCAGAAAAAGGGATAGAATTTTCACCTAACCTGCCTACCGAAGAGGTCTTTACTGCACCGGATTTCAGGGAAACTGAAGGCAGAGTAAAAATAACAAGGCCGGTACTGGTTCCTGCAATCGGCAAGGTTATTGAAGAAGCCTGGCTGGAATTTGAAAAGGGTAAACTGGTCAACTATGGTGCAAAAAAGGGACGGGATGTACTTGACCAGTATCTTGAAATAGATCCTGCAGCTGCATTTCTCGGAGAAATTGCCCTTGTTGACAGCAACTCTCCTATCTTTAAATCCGGTAAAATCTTCCATAATATCCTGTTCGATGAAAATGCTTCCTGCCATATTGCTCTGGGAAGCGCCTATCCTGAATGTTTCGAAGGAGGTGGAAAGATGTCAGATAAAGAACTTCTCGAAAACGGAATAAACGTCTCCAACCTACATACAGATTTTATGATAGGCTCCCCGGATGTTGATGTAACAGGATTAACCTGGAACGGGAAAAAGACTGATATAATAATTGATGGTAAATTTGTAGGAGATTTTGCCTGATCCGACAATTCGGCTATACAGTTGACATATACACCGGCAGTGTATAGTTTATATATATGAATACAGTAAACGCTTTAAAAATTAGAAACCAATTCGGAGAAGTTCTGGAAATGTTAGATAGGGATAAAGACCCAATTCTAATTACCAAGAGTAAAAAAGTAAGGGCTGTACTAATTCGCTACGAAGATTTTCAAACACGGTTTCTGGATAAACAGGCAGAAGAGGAGAGAGAGCAATTTTATAAGCAGATTAAAAGCCATGTTGCTCCCTCGCTTATCAATGAAGATCCTGTAGTAACTCTTCGAAAATTAAGAGGATATGAAGATTGAGATATATCCTGGATGCCTCTGTAGCTATAAAATGGTATGTAGAAGGCACAGAGCATCCAAATGCAAATCTTGTTTTAAAAAAACTTCTAAAAGAACCTGAATTATTTGCTGTACCGGAACTTTTTACCTACGAAATTCTTTCAGTTCTTTACAGGCTCCATCCGGAAGCACAGGGAATTTACTCACAAGATATAAACAGTATTCTTCATTCCGGGATATTGCGATATCCTATGACTGAAAATATTTATACCCGGGCGGATAGATTTATAAAAATGGGTTTAATCGGATATGATGCAGTATATGTGGCTCTTGCAGAAGAACTTCATGGAGTATGGCTAACATTTGATGCCAGGGCACATAAAAAAATAGCCTCAGAAAAACTGTCCTTAAACCTGTTTGAAACTGAATTCCTAGTTTGATACTACCTTATAATCCTCCCCTTCATCAGTTTCCAGATCAATAAGCACTGTTTTTCCTTCAAAACCATGAAGATTGCACCTTGCCCTTACTTCAACAAAACGAACTCCCCCGGGAATGACTATTCGTGACTGACTTCTGGTAAAAGGCTGTTCTGTATCATGAGGATGAACAAGGACTCTTTCTCCATAAACCTTTCCGATTTCCGGGTTCAGAACATCCCAAAAATCGGCGTAATGCTTCCAGCCTTCATCCCTATGACGGACTGTAACATAGAAAGTCCAGCTTCCTCCGGAGCTTTCCACAGCTTTGACAAACCTGACCTGTGCAAAGTCAAGATCAGGATTAAATTCTGCTATTTCCTCTGCAAATAAACCAAAAGTTATTAAAGAGACTAAAATTAATATTGATGTTATAGTTTTCATGAATCTAATGTACTTATTTTCATTACATTAGTAAATTACTAATTTATTATAATTAGAGATCAGGTTAGTCCGGAGGTAAGAGAATGAACAAACTGCGTATAGGGCTGTGCCAGCTAAATACACAGGACAGTATAGATTTATCCTTCAAACAAATTGAACACTATACAGCAGAATGCACTGAAAGAGGAGCTCAGCTTGTTGTTTTTCCGGAACTCTCCACATATCTGTCCGAAATAGCTGCCGGTGAAGCAGCGCAAACACTTGACGGGGAGATAATATCAAAATTTAAAAATCTTGCCCAAAAATACAAAGTTTATATTCATAACCGGCGGAGTTGTTTCGTCACTGGGCAAGGGGTTAGCCAGCGCCAGCCTTGGAGCGTTGCTCCAGTCCCGCGGGTTTTCAGTCCGTCTTAGAAAACTGGATCCATATTTGAATGTAGATCCAGGTACTATGAGTCCTTTTCAACATGGAGAAGTTTTTGTACTTGGTGATGGAGCAGAAACGGATTTAGATTTAGGTCATTACGAACGTTTTTTAAACATACCTACCTCTCAAGCTAATAACGTAACTACTGGCAGGATTTATAATAACGTAATTACCAAAGAAAGGCGAGGTGACTATCTCGGTAAAACCGTACAGGTAATTCCTCATATTACGGATGAGTTAAAGAGAAATTTTTTCAAATTAGGAGAAACAGGCAAATACGATATCGTAATAACTGAAATTGGTGGGTGTGTGGGCGATATCGAGTCCCTTCCATTTATTGAGGCCGTAAGACAAGCAAAACTGGAGCTTGGGCCTAACGATTTTGTGTCAGTACATTTGACACTAATACCCTATTTAGCAGCTGCCAAAGAACTTAAAACCAAACCTACCCAACACTCTGTAAAACAGCTACAAGAAGCTGGTATTCAAACGGATATTTTGGTAGGAAGAACAGAAAAACACCTACCTGCAGACATCCGGAAAAAAATTGGTTTGTTCTGTAATGTTCAATTAAATGATGTAATAGAGGCAATGGATGCTGAAACCATTTACGATGTGCCTATTTTAATGCGCAAAGAAAAATTAGCTGAGCGGGTTTTAACAAAATTAAAGCTTCCTAAATCTGAACCAAATTTAGAGGAGTGGAAAAGTTTTTTGGGTCGACTTAAAAACCCAACTGAAGATGTAACTATTGGGCTTGTTGGTAAATATGTAGAGCTGCAAGATGCCTATAAATCAATTGTAGAATCCTTTGTTCACTCAGGAGCCGAAAACGAATGTAAGGTGCATTTAAAGTGGATTTCTTCTGAAAGTATCACTTCTAAAAACGCAGGCGATTTATTGAAAGAGCTTGACGGAGTGCTCGTGGCACCAGGATTTGGTGAACGTGGCATTGAAGGTAAGATTGAAGCCATACGCTACGTTAGGGAAAATAAAATTCCGTTTTTTGGTATTTGTTTGGGTATGCAGTGTGCTGTTACTGAGTTTGCAAGAAACGTATTAGGACATAAAAATGCAGCCTCCACAGAAATGGATAAAAATACAAGCCATCCGGTAATCGACATTATGGAAGAACAAAAAAAGATTACAAAAATGGGTGGTACAATGCGACTAGGTGCTTATCCTTGCACTCTTAAAAAAGGAAGCAAGGCATTTGCAGCTTACGGAAAACAACAAATTAATGAGCGTCACAGGCATCGTTATGAGTTTAATAATGCCTATTTAAAAGAAATAGAAAAGGCTGGTTTAATAGCCAGTGGAGTAAATCCTGATACAAATTTGGTGGAAATTATTGAATTAGAAGGACATCCTTGGTTTGTGGGCACTCAATATCACCCCGAACTGAAAAGCACAGTGCAAAACCCTCATCCTTTATTTGTTCAATTTGTAAAAGCTGCCATCGACTATAAAAAATCTAAAACACAGTAAGTAAAATTAATAATGGATAAAAATCAAGCAACTGGCCTATTACTGATAAGCCTTATGGTAATGGGTTACTTTTATTTTTATGGTGGACCACCGGAATTGGTTGAGCAACCTATACAAACCACTGAGCAAGCAGTAACAGAACGGCAACCTGCCCAACTAAATGAGGCATCTGCATTACCAGATTCTGTACAGCAAATTTTAAATCAACAACAGTATGGAGATTTAGCAGCAGCTGCAAAAGGAACATCTCAGTTAATTACTGTTGAAAACACAGACTTAAGATTAGTTTTTAATACCAAAGGCGGGGTAATTGAAGAGGTAGAGTTAAAAGGCTATAAAACTTACACTCAGGAGCCACTTATTTTAGTAGATGCCAATAGTAGAGTTCAAAAATTAATTGCAAGGCAAAATGGCAGAGAGGTAAACCTATATGGCTTATTCTACACTGTAGATCAAAAAGAAGTTAACGACACCATTCAAATAACATTTACACTGACAAATGAAACTGGTGGCACTTTAAAGCAACACTATTTTATTCCTAAAACAAGTGGTTTTAAAATTGACTATAGAGTTGAAGCCAATGGAATGCAAGGCATTCTTTCTAATGGCTTAACCCTAAATTGGAAAAGCGACTTAAAAGCGACAGAAAAAGATGTAACTACTTCTAGAGTTAAATCAACTATTACTTACTATCAACCAGATGATAATTTTGATGAACTAAGTGAAAGAAGCACAGATATTGAGAACGAATCGGTGAGCAATTTAAGTTGGGTTAATTTTAAACAGCACTTTTTTAGTGCTTCGGTTATTGCACCTAAAGGATTTGAGAATGGAAATTTAACTACAGAAGCAGATGAAAACAGCTTAATTATTGACAAGACAGCAACGGCTTCTTTAAGCATTGCAAACACAGCATTAACTAATGGTAATTTAGAGCTATCCTATTATTATGGCCCTAATAATTACCAAATAATGAAAGAGGTCGCACCTGGGTTCCAAGAGAATGTGTACTTAGGCATTATAGGCATTGACCTTATTAATAAGTGGGTGGTTGTTCCTATTTTTAACTGGTTAGATAATTACATTGCTAGCTACGGATTAATAATTTTTATATTGGTATTAATTATTAAGTTAGCCTTGTCACCACTTTCCTATAAGTCGTACTTATCTATGGCTAAAATGAAAGTGTTAAAACCTGAATTGGACGAGATTAAAGCGAAATTAGGTGATGACCAACAAAAGTTTCAACAAGAACAAATGAAGCTTTACCAACAAGTGGGTGTTAATCCATTAAGTGGGTGCATGCCTATGCTGCTTCAAATGCCTATTTTGTATGCGATGTTTAGCTTTTTCCCAAGCTCCATTGAATTACGCCAGCAACCGTTTTTATGGGCGGATGATTTATCTACCTACGATTCTATAATGACACTACCTTTTGAGATTCCGATTTATGGAACTCATGTAAGTTTGTTTGTTATTTTAATGACAATCTCTACCATTCTTTATACCTGGAGCAATAACCAAATGAGTACTGTTCAAGGCCCTATGAAGACCATGAGCTATATGATGCCGGTTATCTTTATGTTTGTGCTTAACAGTTTTCCGGCAGCATTAAGTTATTATTATTTCTTATCAACACTAATTACATTTGGGCAGCAAGCCTTAATTAAGCAGTATATTGATGAGGATAAGATATTAGCTGTACTAGAGGATAATCGTAAGAAAGGCGGCAAGAAAAAATCCAAATTTATGGCTAAATTAGAAGATGCCATGAAAGCAAGTGAAGAAGCGAAAAAAGCAAAGAAAAAATAAATTTTAACCCGAATTATGCGATAGGGTTCGTGATGCGGCTTTAAGTCACAATAAATCAGGCAGTTTGGATTCGAAAGCATAGCACCGCTATGGTGAGAACACAAACAAAGCAAAGCGACTGATTTGAAGTGAGTTAAAGGCTTAATAGAAATTCTATTGCATATTTCGGGTTTAAGGACTTTTAGTGTCTAACCTGAGTTTATTATTGCGAAAGCAGAACATTAAAACAAAATCAGCGAAGGCAGATGAAGGAATCACAAAGGATTTTTTTACTATTCTGAGGCTTGGAATAAAAAATAGTAAAATTTGTAACCTCTTTATACAAATCAATCAATAGTATCGTGGCGAGGAGCGTATTATTTGAAGCTCATTTTATTTGTTATTTGTTATTTGTTATTTTATGTATCAAATATTCTCATATCTTTGCCAACGCTTCAATTCTAATTTTTGGATGCAATACTCCTTATACTTAGACTTGATTTTTTACAGTAATCAGAATAGGCAACACGGTTTTTTATGGGAAAAGTAATTGCAATAGCAAATCAAAAAGGAGGAGTAGGAAAAACCACCACAGCAATAAATCTTGCTGCAAGTTTGGCTGCTTTAGAATATAAAACTCTAATAGTTGATGCCGACCCACAAGCGAACAGTGCCTCTGGTGTTGGAATTGACCCAAAATCTATTGAAGCCAGTATTTATGAGTGCATGGTAGATGGTGTTCCAGTGGAAGAAGCCATTTTAGAAACCAATACAGATTTTCTGCATTTAATCCCTTCTAATATCGACCTAGTAGGTGCAGAAATCGAATTGATTGATTTGGAAAATAGGGAGGAAAAAATGAAAGTTGCCCTTGCTCCTATTATTGATAGTTATGATTATATTATCATAGATTGTTCGCCTTCATTGGGGTTAATTACCATAAACGCTATGACGGCTGCCGACAGCTTATTAATACCCGTACAATGTGAATATTTTGCACTCGAGGGTTTAGGTAAGCTTTTAAACACTATCAAAATAATCCAATCTCGCTTAAACCCAGAGTTAACTATTGAAGGCATTTTACTTACCATGTATGATACTCGATTGCGGCTATCAAACCAGGTGGTGGAAGAAGTTCGTACTCATTTCCAAGACATTGTTTTCGATACTATTATTCCTCGAAATATTAAATTATCAGAATCACCAAGTTTTGGAGTACCTGCATTAGAACACGATGCAGGTAGTAAAGGAGCCATTAGCTACCTAAATCTTGCGAAAGAAATTATCGAAAACAACGAAGAATGAGTGCTAAAAGAAAAAATGCGCTAGGAAGAGGATTAGGAGCTTTACTGAATGATTCTCCAATCAATCAGCCTAAAATGCCAAGAAAGGCCTCCGTTTCGTCAACTAATAGCATTAACGATATTTCTTTGGAGTATATTGAGGTTAATCCTTTTCAACCAAGAACCCATTTTGATGAGCAGGCGTTGAATGAATTAAAAGACTCTATTAAAACACAAGGCATAATTCAACCCATTACTGTTCGAAAGTTAGCAACCGATTCTTATCAACTTATTTCGGGAGAACGAAGGCTCCAAGCCTCTAAGCTAGCAGGATTAACAACCATTCCTGCTTATATTCGAACGGCCAATGATCAGCAAATGCTGGAAATGGCCTTAATTGAAAACATTCAGAGAGAAAATTTAAACTCTATTGAAGTTGCGTTGAGCTATCAGCAGTTAATTACCGAATGTGGTTTAAAACAAGAAGAATTAGGAGACCGTGTTGGTAAAAAAAGAAGCACAGTTACCAATTATTTAAGGCTCCTTAAATTACCTCCTGATGTGCAATTAAGCATTCAGGAAGGAATAATATCAATGGGACATGCCAGAGCTCTGATTGGCATAGAAAATATTGAAGTTTTACTAGATGTATTCAAAAAAATTATCCAACAAGGGCTTTCTGTTAGAAAAACAGAAGAAATGGTACGGTTATTGAATGATTCAAGTACAGATAAGGCATCTACAAACTCGACCAATAGGAGTCCTGAAATTAAAAAGCTTCAGTCTGAATTGTCTTCCTATTTTGGGACTAAAATTCAGGTTAAAGCTGATGACAAAAACAAGGGAGAAATAAAGATACCATTTGTTTCAACTCAGGACCTAAATAGAATATTAGAAATACTAGACATCAGTCTATGATACGATTTTTTCTTGTGCTACTATTATTAGGAATACCTACATTCCTCTTTGCACAAGAGGCAAAAAAAGATACATTACCTCCAAGCCCTATCTATCAGCAAGATAGTATTATTGGTTTTAGAGCACTCACAGAGCCTGAGGTTGTTGAAAATTTTGATATGATTTCAGAAGGCCATGACCCTAACAAAGCAGCTTGGTATTCGGCCGCTGTACCTGGTTTAGGCCAGACTTATAATAGAAAGTACTGGAAAATTCCACTTGTTTGGGGTGGAATTGCTGGCTTTGCCTACTTAATAGATTGGAATAACGATCAATATCAATTTTTTAGGAAAAATTTGCTTTATGAAACAAATGGCAACCAGCCTGGGTTTGAAAACGAAACCAATTTGGATTCTTCTACCTTAAAAAGTGGTAGAGACCAATACAGAAGATCGAGAGATATGATGGTCATTTTTGGTGTTTTATTTTACATGTTACAAATTGCCGATGCGCATGTAGATGCTCATTTAATTGAGTTTGATGTAAACCAAGACCTTTCTGTACAAATAAACCCTAGTATGCAATTTGCACCCAATAATTCATTTTCAACCGGCTTAACTTTTTCTCTAAACTTTTAATATGAAAATTGCACTTGTAGGGTATGGTAAAATGGGTATTGCTATCGAAGAATTAGCCATTAAGGCCGGTCATAGCATCTCCTACAAAATAGATATCGATAATCATGTACAATTAGACGAATTAAATAATTCAAATACCAATGTGGTTATTGAGTTTAGTAACCCAGCCATTGCAGTAGAAAACATTAAAACTTGCTTGAGTAAAAACATACCCGTAGTTAGTGGAACAACCGGTTGGTTAGCCCATTGGAAAGAAATTGAAGATAAATGCGCTGAAACTAGTGGAAGCTTTTTTTATGCATCAAATTACAGTATTGGTGTAAACCTATTCTTTAAAATAAACGAATACGCTGCAAAACTTTTAGGGCAACAGCCCTATGATGTTGAACTTGAAGAAATTCATCATACAGAGAAAACAGATAGCCCCAGTGGCACAGCTATAAGCCTAGCCGAGCCTATTATGGCTGAACGCAGTTTACAGAAATGGGTAAATAATGCATCAACTAATACAGCTGAGCTTGGTATTATTTCTAAGCGTGAGCCTAACGTTTCAGGTACACATACCGTTACCTATTCATCAGAAATAGATAAAATTAGTATAACACATATTGCCCACTCTAGAAGAGGGTTTGCCAAAGGTGCGCTTAAAGTAGCTGAGTGGATGTATACAACAAAAGCTAAGGGAATGTTATCAATGAATGATTTTTTAACTATTTAAGTAGAGTCAATTCATTGTAAATTGAATAATAAAAGCATCCTTTGTGAGTTTTAATTTTTACGGTCAAAAACTCAACTTAAAAAATTGAAGATGGAAACAGAAAATAATGATAAGAAAAGCTTTTTAAGCTTCCTTAAATTCAAAAAGAAAAAAGACGAAAAACCTAAGTCTAAAATAAAAGAATGGACTGATGCCATTGTTTTTGCAGTTATTGCAGCCACAATTATTCGGTGGCTAATTATGGAAGCATTTACCATTCCTACTCCATCTATGGAAAAATCTTTGCTTGTAGGTGATTTTCTGTTTGTAAGCAAAATGCATTACGGAGCAAGAACGGCAGCCACACCTTTGCAAATTCCGCTCACCCACCAATATATTTGGGGAACCCAAATACCCTCATACCTCGACTGGATAAAATTACCTCAGTACAGGCTACCAGGTTTTTCGAGTGTAAAACGAAACGATGTAGTCGTATTTAACCACCCCACCGAACTAGAATACCCCGTAGATTTAAAAACCAATTATATTAAAAGATGTGTTGGAGTTGCAGGCGATAAAATTGAGGTGAAAGATATGCAGGTATATATTAATGATGAGCCTGTTGAAAACCCTGCTGAAATGCAGTATAAATACTTTATTAAAACCAGCGAAAATCTTAGTCAACGTCTTTTTGATAAATATGATATTACAGAAGTATATCAAATGGGAGAAGGATACTTGATATTTACCGAGCCTAAAACTGCACAAGAGCTAGAGAAGCTATCGTTTATTACCAGTGTTAATGTAGCCAAATCACAGGAAGGGCAAGCTGAGGGCAGGATTTATCCCGATGCCACAAAATACCCTTGGAATACTGATTTTTGGGGACCCATGGTAATACCAGCCGAAGGCATGACCATTGAAATTAATGAGGAGACATTAACCAAATATGGTTATGTAATACAGTTTTACGAAAGTAACGATGTAGTTGATATTGCCAATGGCACTTTAAAGATTGATGGCGAGTCTATAAGCTCTTACACCTTTACTCAAGATTATTACTTTATGATGGGTGATAACCGGCACAACTCATTAGACTCAAGATTTTGGGGCTTTGTACCGGCAGACCATATTGTAGGTAAAGCCTTATTTATTTGGATGTCAATCGACCCGAATGGTGGATTTACAGACAAAATTAGATGGAGCAGATTATTTAACCTCATTGATTAAGGGTACAGCTTTTAAAATCCTAAATACTGTGCCTTCCGGCAGGTTTCAGGGTCTTTGAGTTACAGCTTCTTTCTGGTGCACTTAGGTTTAGAAGATGCTTCCCCGAAAAAACGGGGCAGGCTCTTCGTCAGCATAAAAAAAGAAAGTAGAAGAACACCCTTTCTTCCATTCCGAGACCACAAGCCAAAAAATCACAACACTATCCTAGAGTTCCCAACTGGTGCAAGCGTCCGCTTGTACCGAATAACCTAAGTCTTCTGCTTCTTCTTTTTAGCAGCAGGAAAAAGAATATTGTTCAGAATAAGGCGGTAGCCTGGTGAATTAGGATGCAGGTTCAAATCAGTAGGCTCCTCCCCAACAAAATGCTGGTAGTCTTCGGGGTCGTGGCCTCCATAAAAAGTCCAGAAGCCTTTACCATAGATTCCATGAATATATCGAACTTCTCCTGTTGATTTAGTTTCGCCCATAATCACCACCTCTGATTTTACCAATTGCTTTCGGTAAGCAGTAGTTTGCCCCATAAAACCCTTAATTACATGTACATGGTTTTGGGTTAGCATGGTAGGTACAGGATCCCATTTAGCAGAAAACTCAAAAAGTTTAAAAAAATCAGTTTGTTGTGTTAACCCTCGTTCACGAAACTGCATATCGATATTAGAAAACTCGATTTCTCGCGGATTTCGAGATAAAACAAAGTCTTTAAAAGCGAATGTGTTAGTATAGTCTAATTTTTTTTGTGCCGAAGGGTCAGCCCCATCTCCATCATACATCCGTTCAATAATATCAAGGCCATCAGCAGCCAAAGCAATATCGTAGGTATCAGTTGCTGAACACATGGCAAATAAAAACCCACCCCCTGTAACGTAATCTCTAATTTTCTTAGCCACAGCCAATTTCAACTCAGATACTTTTTCGAAACCAAATATTTTGGCATTAGCTTCGAACTCCATCTGCTGGGCTATATACCAAGGTTGGTTGCTATAATTGGCCCAAAACTTACCATACTGCCCGGTAAAATCTTCGTGATGGAGGTGGAGCCAATCGTATGTAGGCAGTTCATCAGTCATCACTTCTTCATCAAAAATAACATCGTAAGGAATTTCTGCATAGGTAAGCACCAAGGTAACAGCATCATCCCAAGGCTGCTTACTTTTGGGAGAGTACACAGCAATTTTTGGAAACTTATTCAACTTCATTACATCCATATTCGAAGAAGGACTGGCAATTTCTCTCAAAATACCATTGGCATTGGCATCGCTAATTACATCATATGAAACCCCACGTACAATAAGCTCGTTCTCTATCCGTGTATGAAACTTAATCATAAAACAACCTCCTCTATAATTTAATAACCAATCGGCCTCAACTTCTTGCTCGAGCACCCAATAGGTAATACCATAGGCCTTAAGATGATTAGTTTGTGAATCATCCATTGGAATGAGCAAATAATTTGCATACGTAGAAAATGAAGCTAGGAATAGGAATGAAAATTGTATGAATTTTATCAAAATATTGAAATTACTGATGAGCGGTAAATCAAAAATAGCAGGAATTAGTTACTTTGCATCTATATAAATCGTCAAATGAACTTAGTTGAAAATATTAAAGAGGGTATTCGTTCTATTAATGCCAATTTATTGAGAAGTGTACTTACCGCACTTATTGTGGCTATTGGTATTGCCTCGTTAGTAGGCATATTAACAGCCATAGATGGTATCCAATCTTCCATTACCGATAGTTTTTCAAGTCTTGGAGCCAATTCGTTTAACATTTCTGTTAAACGACCCAGAGGAAGATTTCAAGGCCAAGCTGAGCGCGTTTATCCTCCAATAACCTATAAACAATCTGTGCGGTTTGCCGATAAGTTTAATGCAAATGCGCAGGTTAGTCTTTCCTCATTTATAACTCAAATTGCAGAAGTTAAAAGGTTATCGGAGAAAACCAACCCAAATATAAGTGTAGTGGGAGGCAATATGAACTACATTTATCAAGAAGGCTTAGACATAGAAAAGGGAAGAAATTTTTCTGAAATTGAAGACAAGTATGGCTCGAATGTAGCTGTTATTGGTATAGGGATAGCAAAGAAGTTATTTAAGAAAGACGAGGATCCTTTAGGAGAAGAAATTTCAGTTTGGGGTATTCGTTTTAGAGTTGTTGGTGTGCTAAGTGAGCAAGGTGCAATGGACGGTGGAAGCTCCGATGATCGTGTGATTATACCCCTAACCAGTGGCAGAGCTATGGCAGCAGGAAGACGCTTAACCATAGATATTGATGTATTAGTTAATAACTCCATTACCATGGACGAGGCCATGGGCGAAGCTCAGGGTTTGATGCGAATTATTAGACACGACAAAATTGGAGAACCAGAATCTTTTATAGTAGAGAGAAGCGAATCGTTGGCTGAAACCCTTGGAGATATTACAGGCTACTTGCGCATTGGAGGCGTGGGCATTGGTATAATTACGTTATTGGGGGCATCTATCGGCCTAATGAATATTATGATGGTATCTGTTACAGAACGTACCCGTGAAATTGGTATAAGAAAAGCCCTTGGCGCAACTCCTAATCGTATTAGGCAACAGTTTTTGATTGAGGCCATCGTTGTGACCCAAATGGGTGGTGTAGCTGGCATAATTTTAGGAATGGCTCTGGGTAATATGGTTACCTATTTTATGGAAGCCTCATTTATCATCCCGTGGCTTTGGATTTTTGTGTCATTTTTAATTGGAATTGTTGTGGGGGTAGGCTCTGGCTATTACCCTGCTAAAAAAGCATCTAAGTTAGATCCAATTGAGTCTTTAAGATTTGAATAAACAGATACTATATTGTTGCCTTATACTACTAGCTTCTAGCTACATAAGTAGTGCACAACAACTTAGCTTAAATGGCGTATATCGAGGAAGAGACGTATATGTTCAAAACCCTTATAACAGTGGCAAAAATTCATTTTGTGTTCAGTCTATTTCGCTTAATGGCAACACCATAATTTCTTCTCCTAATTCTTCTGCCCTTACTATAGACCTCTCTCCATTTCAGTTAAACGACTCTATTTCTTTGCTAATTTTTCATTATTCAGAATGCCTCCCCAAAATTTTAAACCCACGTGTTTTACAAGCAGGCAGTGGATTTTCAATAGTTCAACCTATGGCAGACAATTCGTCAATATCTTGGATTAGCACTGGAGAACAAGATAAAAATGCCCTTTACCAATTAGAAAAATTATTTTTAGAAGGGTGGAAAACGATTGAACAAATTAAAGCCAAAGGCGACATTGATAATAACCAATACAGCATAGGTGCAGTTCATTATGCTGGCCAAAACCAGTTCCGCATTCATTATGTATCAGAATCTATCGATGTCTACTCCGAAGTTTTTGAGTATTACTCTACAGCAGACCCAATATCTTTCTACCCAACTGAAGACATTGATGAGCTAATTTCACTCTCAAAGCCAACTGATTACCAAATAAAAGACGCAGAAGGCAAACTGTACAAAAAAGGGTTTGGCCTAGATATTTTTATACGTGAATTAAAACCAGGTGAGTATATTTTAATCATCGAAAACAGAGAAGAACTATTCTATAAGCCTGAGCCTGAAATAGAACCTCCTCCCGTTCGGAAGAGAAAAAAGCATTAAACCCGCATTATGCAATAGGGTTCGTAATGAGAATGCAAACGGCAATAAATCAGGAGTTTATATTCGCAAAGCATCCGCTAGCTAGCCGGATGGTTAAGAAGATGAACTTAGTGAAACGTTTGATTTGCAGCGGTTTGTATTAACCTGAGTAAACAAAGATGGCCCAACATAAATGCCGAGCCATCTAACCAAAACCTGTATGAAAAACTTACAGACTCAAAAGTACTTTGAGGGTATTTATAAAATCCTAATTAAATTATAATAATGCAAAAATTAGGTATTTTACCTATGCTTAATTTTTATTGGGATGCGGGAGGGCTAGAACATGTTCATGTAGTTCCTCATACTTAATCCCAAAATCTTCTTTAATTTCGTTAATAAGTTTATCAACAGCGGATTTTTGAAAACCAAGTCGTAAGCCCATATCCTGACAAAATAAAATTTCGCTCGGTAACACTTTTCCATCCACCATCATTAGTAAAATGCTCTCGGTTAAATAATCAACAGCTGTTGCATGAGAAAGAGCCCCTAAAGAACCGATAGATTCAGGCTCAGCAATTAAATCACCTATGGTGTCCAAGTCAACTCCATTCCGTAAACAAATATTATAAATAAAAGCACGTTCACTGTCATCAAAATGACCATCTGCCCCTGCTAAGTGAATTAGAATATTGATTTTTTTTCGTAAAACTGCGTCCATTACAAGTAAAGTTAATCTAACATTTGTATAACACAAAACATTCGGGCTAAGACTCTTAATTGACACTAAACTGAGTAACGATTACTATCTGGATAAATCTTGGTAAATTTTAATTTCACTTTGCAATTTTATAGATGTAATTAGTACATTTGCACTCGCATTTGGCAGCAGGCCAAATTAATGTTTAATGGCGAGGTAGCTCAGTTGGTTAGAGCGCAGGATTCATAACCCTGAGGTCACGGGTTCAACTCCCGTCTTCGCTACTCCTAAAGCCGCTTTTTAGCGGCTTTTTTGCTTTTCAATACTTTATTATATATTGTCTATATATTCAGAGTATATGCTTTATTCAGGGTTTGCTGAAAAACTCGTGTTTCCATCACAAGTTATGTTTTTATCCTGATTTAGAAGCCATTAGAGTAGCTTTTTCTAAAATAGACCCTACTTATTAAAGATGATATTGCCTATCCTATAATGCCAACTAAACTAGGCACAGGTTGGTTAGGCTTGGTGGTAGCTTCAATTATAGCTGCGTACATGTCAACCATTGGCACCCATTTAAACTGGGGATCCTCCTATGTTGTTAACGATTTTTAAAACCCGATGCCACCGACAAACAAATGGTATTTATGGCAAGAATTACAACGGTAAGCCTTATGGTAATAGCCGGCACTCTTTCGTTAACTATTTTAGACAGCGCAACCGATGCATTTAATATATTGCTATTATCAACCTGAGTTCGGGATATAAGAAAAATAGGGCTCAATTAGAGTCACTCTTTTAATTATTTAATACTTTTGCATTAAAGTTTATATTGAGCACTATATCAGAAAATTTTAGTTGGTTACCTCTATTATTGAAAACGCAGTTACTGGCCGTTTAAGAGCTCTCATTATTCACTTCAAATAAACTTTAAACATAGATACTATACTGCACCTTTAGTTAAACCGCAAGGTCAAAAGCTACCTTCTGTTTAACTACACTAAAGTAGCTTTTAGCATCTTTACTATTTTTATTAAAATTATGCAAAGCAACTCATTCAAAAAAAAGAGAAATAAACCTACTTCTGGTGGCAATAAATCATCCAATGGTTCTCGAAATAACAAAAGACCTCAAAGACAAGGTGGTGGTCAAAAAAAATCAAATCTAAATCCAGCTTTATTAGTTAAAAAAGCAACTCAGGTTGCTATGAAAAACTATGAATCGGATAGGCGAATTGAGGACTTACCCATTAGCCCTAATTTAAAAGAGTGCCTTATTAGTAAAGGATTTAGAAAACCCACAGAAATACAAGATCGAACCCTTGAAGCCTTACTAGAAAAACGAGACTTGCTAGGAATTGCGCAAACAGGAACAGGTAAAACCGGTGCCTTTTTAGTGCCAATCATAGAACAGTTACTCCATAGCAAGCAAAAGAATTTTGCCTTGGTTATGGTGCCTACTCGCGAGCTAGCTACTCAAGTAGAAGAAGAATTTCAAAGCATGGCCAAGGGATTAGGTATTTTCAGTGCTTGTTATATAGGAGGGACCAACATTAATAAAGACATAAACTCACTTAAGAGAGCTAAACACGTAATTATTGGTACGCCAGGTAGATTATTAGATTTACATAACCGTAAATCGCTCAACTTTGGCAATTTTAATACGCTTGTATTAGATGAATTTGACAGAATGCTTGATATGGGTTTTGTGCATGATGTTAAAAGAATAATTGGTGCTATGCATAAACGGAAGCATACTCTTTTATTTTCTGCCACGCTAGACAAAACACAAGAGGCACTGATTGTAGATATTTTGCATAACCCAGTTACGGTAAAAGTGAGCACTGGAGACACCACTGGAGATCATATTGATCAAGATATTATAAGACTTAAGCAAGGCGAAGATAAATTTAAGGTGCTGCATGATATGTTATCCGAAAGTGAATTTCAAAAAGTATTACTCTTTGAAGAAACTAAACATAAGGCCAATCGCCTTTGTGGCAAACTAAACAAAGTTGGTATTTCTGCCGATCAAATTCATGGCAATAAAAGTCAGAATGCAAGGCAACGAGCTCTAAATTCGTTTAAACAGGGCAAGATTCGAGTACTAGTGGCCACAGATGTAGCTGCAAGAGGCATAGATGTTTCGGATGTAACCCATGTTATTAATTATCAAGTGCCTATGACTTTCGATAGCTATATTCACCGCATTGGAAGAACTGGTAGAGCTGGAAAAACTGGGAAGGCTTTTACATTTGTGGAAGCTTAGAAATTATTCTCCCGCAGATACCGCTGATTTTCACAGAAAAATACAAATTATCTGTGGTAAAACAATAGCACCAATAAAAATCTACCAATCAATTTCATCCTTTCCTTTTTGAGATAAATAGGCATTGCATTTACTAAAGTGCTTATTTCCAAAGAAACCTCGATGTGCAGCAAAAGGAGATGGATGAGGCGACTCTAATACCAAATGTTTAGTTCGGTCGATAATAGCACCTTTCTTCTGCGCATAAGCTCCCCATAATAAAAATACAAGGTCACTTTTTTGCTCATTGACTGACTTTATAACAGCATCCGTAAATTCTTCCCACCCCTTTTTCTGGTGAGAGCCAGGCGTAGAATCTCGTACAGTTAAGGTTGCATTAAGCATTAACACACCCTGACTAGCCCACCTTTCCAAATTACCTGAATCAGGTATTGGCTTATCTAAGTCGGAGGTTATTTCCTTAAAAATATTTTGGAGCGAAGGTGGCTTTCGTACTCCATCAGCTACGGAAAAACATAAACCATTGGCTTGTCCAATACCATGGTATGGGTCTTGCCCAATTATAACCACTTTGGTAGCGTCAACCGAACAATGATCAAAAGCACTAAAAATCTGTTTCCCAGGCGGAAAAATTTGATAAGTTGAGTACTCTGATTTTACAAATTGAACTAAATTTATAAAATAGTCTTTATCAAATTCATCCTTCAATAGAGCCCTCCAAGTTTCTTCCAGTTTTATATCCATTAATTATTAAACATCTCTCGTAAATTATCGTTTAATATTACAAACAATCAAATTAAAAATCTAATCGCTAACTTTGAAAAATGGTAACAGAAGTAACAAAAGGTGTTAAAGTAACAGTTGAGGTGGAGTACCAGTCTCAATATTCGAGTCCAAGCCAGCACCATTATGTGTTTACCTACCAAGTTACTATTGAAAATAATAGTGCTAAAACCTTACAATTAGTTCGTAGAAAATGGCTTATTAACGATGCCGCTTACCCTATTAGAACAGTTGAAGGCGAAGGCGTTGTAGGCCGACAGCCTATTTTAGAACCAGGGCAAAAGCATCAGTATATGTCGGGTTGTAATTTAAGATCTGGCATAGGAAAAATGCATGGCACTTATGAAATGGAGCAATTAATGGATGGCCGGGTGATTTCAGTTCAGATTCCAGCATTTAAAATGATTGTTCCTTTTAAGCTCAATTAGTTGGTTCATCAGCTCATTTCCTATGTAAATCATTGGCTCAACGAGGTAAATTCTCATTCTCTTCAAGCTCCATTTATATACAATTTCTTTACCAAGTATATCCAAAGAGATTTTAATAAAGGCCTGTTTGAATCAATTGAGCAAACGAGAAGAAAGCTACTAGATGAGGACTATTTAGTTGCAACCGTTAATTATGGAGCCATTTCCATTGTACACCCCGATTCACAACAAACTAAAGTTAGTACGATTGCAAAAAATGGGCTAACACCAGCCAAAGTAAGTAGGCTCTTAGCTAGGCTAATTGAATTTAATGATGCTAAAAATATTATTGAATTGGGCACCTCATTTGGATTAAATACTTTGTATTTGGCTCAGAAAGAAAATTCAAGTGTTGTAACATTTGAAGGATCAGAAGATATTGCCAACGTAGCATTAACCAATTTCGAGCATCATCAAAAGAATAATATTGAGCTTGTTTTAGGTAATATTGACAAGACGTTGCCTACCTTTTTAGATGCGCGAATAAGAATTGATTTCGCATATATAGATGCCAATCATAAGTACAAACCTACCATAGAATATTTTGAATCAATCATTAAACGAATGCACAAAGGTTCCATTCTAGTGCTAGACGACATTTATTGGTCGAAAGAAATGACACAAGCATGGAATGAAATTAAGGCCCATCCGGAAGTAACTCACTCCATCGATTTATTTTCAGTGGGTATAGTTTTTTTTCAACCCGATTTAGTGAAGACTAATTATAGGCTAATGTTTTAGCCTATAATTAGTCTTCACTAAATTCAAAAACAACTCATTCCCTTGCCTAGGTTCTATGGAATTATATGATTCCTCAAACACGGTAAAACTAAAGTAAGGATCAAATAGAGGCATATACAATTCTAGATTACCACCGAAAGGAGGGTGATCATCAAATAAATCTATATTAAAAAGAAGCCCAACCAATTTACCTCCAGGGGCTAATAAATTGTGCATTTGCTTTACATAACCGTTCCTCAAATTAGGGTTTAGTGCGCTAAAAAAAGTTTGTTCAATAATTAAATCAAACGACCCTTTAAATTCAAAAAAATCAGCCTGCACTAATTTTTCAGATGGAAAAGTCAGGCATCTTTTCTTTAGGTTGTTTAACGGATATTCCGATAAATCAATCACCGTTACATCAAATCCAAGATTGTGTAAATACTCAGCTTCGTACCCATTCCCGCAACCAGGAATTAGTATTCGCAAGGACTTATCCGTTAATTGATCAAAATACGTTTTAAGTGGTGTAGTTACTTCTCCCACATCCCAGCCCATATTGGATTCAATGTATTTTGAAGACCAGTATTCTTTATTCAATTCGATCATAGTATTTCTTAGGTCAAACTCAGGTTATTAAGTTGTATAAGTACAAAGAAAGGCTAATTTTGTAACATCATAATTTAAACGACATGTCTGATTCAGCAAAAGAAGTAATACGAGAGCCTAATTCTAGTGGTTCTAAAAAAACAATCTATTTTATTGTGCTTGGAATATTGGTTTGCCTACTAGTGATAAAGGTGTTTTTAGATCAAAAGGAGAAATCAGAGTTAACTGAATACTACCAAACGGAGATGGAAGTATCTCAGCAAAAGCTAGACAAAATAAGTGAAGAACTAGCTCAAAAGATACATGATATAGATTCGTTGGGAGGCGATATAACTGAATTGCTTGCCACTCAGGAAGAGTTGGAGAAAGAGAGAAAACAATTGCAAGCCACTAGAAAAGCCAACCGCCAACTTATTGGGCGTCTAAGACGAAAAACAGATGGGTATCAGGAGTTATTAAAAGAAAAAGACAAAGAAATTGCTCAATTAACAAAATTGTCGGAAGAGTTATTAGCAGAAAACACCAATCTCAAGGAGGATAAAAATGAGCTAAATCGATCTATTGTTTCTCTGAATGAAAACAAAAAACAGCTTGAAGACAAGGTTGCCGTTGCTTCTAGATTAAAAGTAGAAGGTATCCATATTTATGCCGTAGCAAAAAATGGCAAGGAACGAGAATCTTCTTTTAAAAACAGACAACTTGCTCAATTGAAAGTTGTTTTTCATATTGCTAAAAATGACGTAGCTCCTTTAGAAGGTAAAGAAATTATCATTAGAATAATTGACGAAAATGGGCAAGTGGTGTTCGACATTAACAAAGGCTCAGGCTCTTTTATGCTGGATGGCAAAGAGACGTTTTACACGGCCTCTAAAGATGTATTATTCGACAATAGCAACCAGCAATTATCATTTGTGTACGATAAGGGCAGCGATTATGATGCAGGCGTTTATAAAATGGAAGTGTTTACTGATGGCTATCTAATGGGTGCTGAAACATTTACTGTGAAATAACCGTATCTTGGTATAAAAACACCACTATGAAAACTAATTTAATACTTGCTTTCCTCTTTGTATCAACCATTGCATTAGGGCAAAAACAATCAGCTAAAGACCAAATAGCCTCAGCCGTAATGGCTGCCACTGAAACTCAGAGAGCTGGAGCCACAGTAATGGGATATGATGCAAATGGCAAATTTGTAACCTTAAAAAAAGGGACAAATGAATTAATTTGCTTAGCAGACAACCCCAATAAAAAAGGGTTTAGCGTGGCTTGCTACCATAAAGAGTTAGACCCAATGATGGCAAGAGGCCGAGCGCTTAGAGCCGAAGGGAAAAATAGTGGAGAAATTGACAAAATCAGAGCAGCAGAAGCAGTTTCTGGCAAATTAAAAATGCCTAAATCTGCCACCACCTTGCACGTATTATCTGGAGCTTCGGCACATTTCGATGCGGCTAATAACGAGGTGGTTGGCGCTACGCTAAGATATGTAGTGTATATTCCGTTTGCTACACAAGAAAGTACAGGATTGCCTTTGCAGCCTGTTGTTAAAGGTGGTCCATGGTTAATGTTTCCTGGCACCTATCGGGCACATATAATGATTAGCCCGGTTACTAAATAGTTTCCCGCTGATTGCGCAGATTAACGAAGAAAAACGAATGATAATGGTGGAAATCAAAGACCATTTACCTTTCGAAAGATTCCCTTAGAAATTTCATCAATGTTAAAATTGACCAGTATTCCCAATTTAAGCTCTGTTATTTTTAGATATGTTAATATTTGCTTATGATGTACTTTAGCTAATTGTTCGACTGACTTTACTTCAATAATAACCTTATCTTCAATCAATAAATCTAATCTAAATCCGACATCTAGCTTCTCTTCTTTATAAAAAACTGGGACTGAAACTTCTTTTAGAACTTTTAATCCTTCACTTGTAAGGTCAGCTACTAATGCAGCTACATAAACCGACTCCAACAGTCCAGGACCTAATTCATTATAAATATTAAATATTGCTCCTCTAATTTTATAGGAAATATCATTTTCAGTCATACTACTTACTTTTCTGCGCTTATCTGCGTAATCTGCGGGAAGCCTTTAGCCCATTGCCCCTAATTGCTCCTCCAACGCCTTCACCTTTGCCTCGGCATCAGCTAATTTTTTACGTTCATTGGCAATTACTTGTTCGGGTGCGTTATTTACAAACCGTTCGTTGCCTAGTTTTTTATTTACCGAAATAATGAACCCTTTTGAATAATCAAGTTCTTTTTGAAGTGCCGCTTTTTCTTTCTCCACATCTACCCCACCCTCAACAGGCACAAAATACTCATCACCTTTAATCACAAAACTAAAGGCTGTTTCAGGGTTAGTATCAATCGCAGTAAGTTCGCTAAGGTTCGCCAACTTACTCACAACATGCTCGAACCCAACGAAAGCTAATCCTTTATCTGCTTTGTATAATAATTTAAAAGCTTCTTTCGGAGAAATCCCTTTTGAGTTTCGTAAGTTTCTTATTTGTGTAGTTACTTCAAAAGCAAAGTCTGCTTTCTGTAATAATTGCTTATCCGATGTACCAATAGCAGGCCAATCAGATACCATAATAGACTCATTTTCCTTTCTTTCCCCTAGTAAATGCCAAATTTCTTCTGAAATAAACGGCATAAAAGGATGAAGAATTTTTAATACTTTCTCAAAGAAAGCAGCAGTAGCCTCATAGGTAGGCTTGTCAATGGGCTTGCCGTATTCAGGCTTAATCATTTCTAAGTACCAGCTGCAAAAATCTCCCCACACCAATTTATAAGTAGTCATTAAAGCATCCGAAATTCTGAATTTAGAAAAATGGTCTTCAATTTCTGCCAAGGCAGCGTTATACTTGGCTTCGAACCAATCAATAGAAATTTGATTTTCTGCTACACTTAACGACTCATCGATTTCCCATCCATTGAGTAAACGATATGCATTCCAAACTTTGTTAGAGAAGTTTCTGCCTTGCTCACAAAGTTTTTCATCAAAAGGTAAATCATTACCAGCTGGAGAGCTAAATAACATACCTGTACGTACGCCATCTGCCCCATACTTTTCCATTAGCTCAATGGGGTCAGGTGAATTGCCTAACGACTTAGACATTTTCCGTCCTTGCTTATCTCGTACAATACCTGTGAGATACACATTATTAAATGGTTTTTGATCTCGATATTCATACCCAAACATAATCATTCGAGCTACCCAGAAAAAGAGGATTTCAGGTGCCGTTACTAAATCGTTGGTTGGGTAGTAATAATTTATATCTTCGTTGTCGGGGTTGTTGATACCATCAAAAACTGACATTGGCCAAAGGCCAGAAGAGAACCAAGTATCTAGCACGTCTTCATCACGGGTTAAGTCTGCCAACATAATGTCTGCATTTATCTTTTTAGCTTCTGTCAGAGCTTCATCTTCGGTTTCGCCTACCACTATTTCCCCTGTTGGTAAATACCAAGCAGGAATCTGGTGACCCCACCATAACTGACGAGAAATACACCAATCACGTACATTCTCCATCCAATGACGGTACATGTTTTTAAACTTAGGTGGCACTAGCTGAACGTCATCTTCCATAACCGCTTTGTAAGCAGGCTTGGTAAGTTCTTCCATTTTTACAAACCACTGGGTAGAAAGTTTAGGCTCAACCACAGCATCAGTACGCTCAGAGAAACCTACATTATTTACATACTCCTCTACTTTAACCAAATGGCCTTCGGCTTTTAATTGCTTAGCAATTTTACTACGAACCACAAATCGATCTTCCCCAATAAACAGTTCTCCCTTTTCGTTTACAGTTCCGTCATTATTAAATATATCGATGGATTTTAAGTTGTGCTTCATTCCCAACTCATAATCATGAATATCGTGGGCAGGTGTTACTTTTAAACACCCAGTACCAAAATCCATTGCTACATATTCATCTTGAATAATAGGCACTTCTCTATTTACTAGAGGAACAATTACTTGCTTTCCTTTTAGGTCCTTATATCGGTCATCATTAGGGTTTACGCAAACAGCAGTATCTCCTAAAATAGTTTCTGGTCGTGTAGTGGCTATTGTTACATAGCCATCTTCACCTTTAATTTTGTATTGAACGTGATATAACTTAGAGTTTACTTCCTTATGAATAACCTCATCATCGGCCAAGGCCGTTTGACTCTGAGGATCCCAATTCACCATTCGAATGCCACGGTAGATATAGCCTTTTTTGTATAAATCAACAAAAACCTTTATCACCGATTTAGAAAGGTCTTCGTCCATTGTAAACTTGGTTCTATCCCAATCGCAGGAAGCACCTAATTTCTTCAGTTGCTCTAGAATAATCCCACCATATTTATCCTTCCATTCCATAGCATGGCCAAGAAATTCTTCGCGGGTTATATCTTTTTTATCAATACCTTGCTCCTTAAGCATAGCAACCACTTTTGCTTCGGTAGCAATAGAAGCATGGTCGGTACCCGGTACCCAAAGTGCTTCCTTACCCTGCATTCTAGCTCTACGAATAAGCACATCTTGCAAGGTATTATTTAGCATATGCCCCATATGAAGCACACCAGTAACATTAGGTGGGGGAATGACGATAGTATAGGCTTCCTTATCAGGATTTGGTCTCGACTTAAAATAGCCTTTGTCCATCCACTCTTTGTACCACTTATCTTCTACTTCTCTGGGATTATACTTTGTTGAAAGCGACATTATTTCTGCTTAATCATTATGGAAGCGCAAAAATACTAAAGTGTTTAAAGCTTCCTTTCTAAATTCTTAAAAATTCCCATTCACTTTACAAACAATAAAAAAACAAAGTGTAACAAAATAAGAACTTTTGCATCTAAGGGGTAAATCAAAAAAACTAAAGATGAAAAAGATTAAAATTACACTATTACTAGTTTGTGCGCTTTCAATAAGTTTTGCACAAACGCCTGCTATTAAATATCAAGTTGTTGGCAAAGGAACACCCATTCTGTTTTTACCAGGGTTCGCATCCCCAGGCTCAATTTGGGACGAAACAATTGCTAATTTGGATGGTAATTATGAAAGTCATAAAATTTCATATGCCGGGTTTAATGGAATTAAACCAATTGATACACCTTGGTACAGTAAAGTTAAAGAAGCCCTAATATTATACGTAAAATCTAACAACTTAGAAAATGTTCAGATAATAGGGCATAGTATGGGAGGCAACCTTGCCATAGAATTGGCTGCAGCGTTGCCCAATAAGGTCAAAAGTCTATTATTAGTAGAATCAATTCCTTGTATGAGAGAAGTAATGATGCCTGGAGTTTCTTCAGAAAACATACAATACGATAGTCCTTATAATAACCAACTACTAATAATGGATAGTAGTCAATTTAAGAATATGGCCTCGGGTATGGCCAGTTATATGACCTCAAAAAAAGATAAGATTGAAAAGATCTCACAATGGCTAATAGAAACAGATCGTAAAACGTATGTGTATGGATATACTGATCTTTTAAAATTAGATTTAAGAGAAACTCTAAAAAAAGTAAAAGCTAAGACTTTAATATTAGGTGCGACCTTTCCAGATGCAACAGTTGCAAAAACAAATTATCAGAATCAATATTCAAATTTGGCAAACAAACAAATTGAAATGGCTGTTGATAGTAAGCATTTTATTATGTTTGACCAGCCAGAATGGTTTTATAATAAAGCAAACTCATTTCTAACCGATGCCAACTAGCAAAGCTTCTTTCGAAGAAATTTACAAAAACCACCACACCATGATAAGCCAAATGTGCCTCGGTTTTGTAAAAGGAAATACTGAATTGGCTAACGACCTCTCGCAAGAAGTGTTTATCATCATATGGAATAAACTATCAACCTACGAAGCAAAATCGAGTGTTAAAACCTGGATTTATAGAATTACTGTTAACACCTGCCTCCAGCATATAAGGAAAGAAAGTAAGACTAAAATTTACTCCATTTCTGACAAGAATGAATCAACAACAGAACCAACAGAGGAGGAAAACTCAGACAATAACCTTGGCTTATATAAAGCTATAGGCGAGTTGAGAGAGATGGATAGGCTATTAATAATGATGGTGCTAGATGATCAAAATAATGACACAATTGCTAATGTACTTGGCATAAAGCACAGCAGTATTAGAGTAAAAATACACCGAATAAAAAATCGACTTAAAAAGATACTTACAAATGGAAAATGATTTTGAAGATATAAAAAAGGATTGGAATAGTGGCAAAAAAGACTTTGTTGCAAACTCTAAGGAAACTGAAGAAAAAATGACCTTAATTAAGAAAAAAAGGAAGGAGAATTCAATGTTTTATTATGGTACAGTTATCATATTACTAATTACGCTTGTAGTAATTTCTTTATTCTTTTATTACGTGGCACCAGTAAAAAACATATTGAGTAGAATAGGTGTATTACTAATGATTGGTAGTTTACTAATTAGAATAGCAATTGAATTGGCTAGTGTACGAAAATTAAAAAAAATAAATAAAGAAGACAGTGCATTAAAATCAATTGAAACTTTAATTTCATTTCATAGCTTCAGAAAACTAATACATAGCCCTATTTCAATCATTATTATTAGTGCCTATACTCTAGGGTTCTATTTAATAACTCCTGAGTTTAGCTTATATATTAGCTTTTGGATGCTTGTTCTGATAGATCTTTCTTACGTGGTAGTTGCAATTGTTCTTTTTATGAATATCTCTAAGGGCATAAAAAAAGAAATGAAAACATTATCTGATATGATTAAGCTGAGAGAGGATCTGGTTGAATGATTTTTGTAAAATTAAGTTAAGATCTTACACTATACGATATCGTTTAACTAGTTATTTTACATTTCAACAGTAAAATTGACTGGTTAAACGATTTTATATTGATTATTAAAGTAAGAAGATGCTTCTTGTAATTAACTGCAAAACATAAACAAGTAAAAACCATCTATGAAAAAACTACTTATTGGATTTCTATTAGCACCCTGGCTTTGCTATGGGCAAAATTTAACACTAAAAGGCACCATTGCTGATGCCAAAGCAGGTACACTTCTGCCTTATGCGTATGTGCAAATTAAAGGAAAAGCCTT
>JAKISE010000033.1 GCA_021648745.1 Cyclobacteriaceae bacterium | reverse complement strand
CAGCTCGAATGGATCATAAATTAGAAGCCGTTGGCTCTCTAAAATCCATTGCCTCCATTTTATTATTATTGAGTGGACTGGGTGTGGTTCTTTGGGCTATTTTGGGCTACTCATTTGTGCCCAACGGAATGGCCGAAGGAGCGCATGATGTTAGAGCTGTTGGTTTGAGTTTATTGAGCTATGGAAATTATGGCTATGTGCTTCCGTTCGAAGTAATAAGTGTTTTATTATTGGCCTCTATGATAGGCGCCATTATGATTGCTAAACGATATAGAAAATGATTGAAGGAGTAGGAGTAACCGAATTTTTGGTGGTTTCAACCATTATGTTTTTCATAGGCATTTATGGGTTTGTGGTACGCAAAAACCTAATCACCATTTTAATGTCAGTTGAGTTAATTCTCAATTCTGTCAATATCAATTTTGTGGCATTTAATAAATACCTCTATCCAGATTTATTGCAGGGATATATGATTAGCCTTTTTGTCATTGGTATTGCAGCTGCTGAAGCCGCAGTGGCCATAGCCATTATTTTAAATGTATATCGAAATCTGCAAGGTATTGATATAGAGCATATTAACACGATGAAACACTAACGCTATGCAGATCGATTTTTCTTATGTTATTTGGATTCCGGCTGTACTATTAGTCTCATTTTTAGTGGTAGGGCTTTTTGGTGATAAGCTAAAACCTATGCTTTCTGGTGCCATTGCAACCTTAGCAATTTTGCTGGGAATGGTGTTGTCTTATACTGCAGCATTTCAGTACTTTTTAAGTAAGGGATTGGTTGATGGAACCTATCAAACATTTATTCCTCAGAATTGGGAGTGGCTCACATTTTATGACACACTTGTTATAAAGTTGGGCGTTATGATCGACCCTATTTCCATTATGATGTTGGTAGTAGTTACAACCATCTCATCAATGGTGCATATTTATAGCTTTGGTTATATGAAGGGCGAAAAAGGATTCGAGCGATTCTATGCTTATCTATCCTTATTTAGCTTTTCAATGATTGGCTTAGTGATAGCCACTAATATCTTTCAGATGTATATTTTCTGGGAGCTTGTGGGTGTATCTTCATTCTTACTTATCGGATTTTATTATACCAAACCATCAGCAGTTGCTGCTTCTAAAAAAGCATTTATTGTTACAAGGTTTGCAGATTTTGGCTTTCTCGTAGGAATCCTAGTACTTTCCTATTATACAAAAACATTCGATTTTCAAGAGCTAATGAGCCCTGGAAATGCTGCCATTACTAATATGACGGGCATATCATTTATGGGTATGTCGGTGCTGTCTTGGGCATTGCTTCTCATATTTATGGGTGGTGCTGGTAAATCAGCCATGTTTCCACTACATATTTGGCTGCCCGATGCTATGGAAGGGCCAACTCCGGTGTCGGCTTTAATTCATGCAGCAACTATGGTTGTGGCTGGAGTGTATTTAGTAGCGCGTTTATTTGGTCTTTATGTACTGCACGCACCCGATGCTCTGGCAATAGTAGCAGGTGTAGGAGCATTTACCTCCTTGTTTGCGGCACTCATTGCAGTAACCCAAACCGATATTAAACGAGTGCTGGCATTTTCAACGATGTCGCAAATTGGCTATATGATGTTAGCACTGGGCGTTTCTGGCTATGTAGGGGCAGAAGGACTTGGGTTTACGGCTTCTATGTTCCACTTATTTACCCACGCAATGTTTAAAGCGCTATTGTTCTTAGGAGCAGGTGCCGTTATTCACGCAGTGCATAGCAATGAAATGGGCGATATGGGTGGTCTTAGAAAGTACTTACCTATTACACATATAACATTTTTAATTGCTGCATTGGCAATCTCGGGAATTCCTCCTTTTGCAGGGTTCTTTAGTAAAGATGAAATTTTGGTAGCTGCTTATGCAAGTAATCAATTATACTTTTGGACAGAATGGGCAGTAGCAGGGCTTACTGCATTCTATATGTTTAGGTTATACTTCAATATTTTCTGGGGTACTGATAGAGACTATGAACATAAACCTCATGAGGCTCCGTTCTCTATGTCGTTTGCACTCATATTTTTAGCTATTATGACATCTATCGTAGGGTTTATTCCTTTTAGCCAATATGTATCTCCCAATTTAGTGCCGTTTACCACGCATATTCATTGGAATGTTGCCATTCCATCCATTGCCATTGGTGTGGTTGGAATTTTGGTAGCAGCAATACTTTACCTTAAACCAAAAGCCACAGCTGATAAAATTGCGAATGCAATGCCTGGGCTTTATAAATTGAGTTTACGCAAGTTTTATATAGATGAAATTTATGTATGGGTAACTCATTCCATAATTTTTAATTCCATTGCACGACCAATCGCTTGGTTCGATAAAAAAGTGGTTGATGGCTCGATGGATGGAATGGCATGGATTACAAACAAGGTGTCGGATAAAACCAAAGGTTTGCAATCTGGCCAGTTACAGCAATATGCATTTGTAATGATTGCAGGCGTTGTAGGATTGGCATTGTTTATTTTATACTACCTAAACTGAGTGATTTAATGGAGATAAGAAGTGCTAAGAGATTGAGAGTAAAATATTTACAAAAAACGCAAGCATACCTAGCGGGTATGGTCAGTATTTTTGTGAATTTTTTAACTCAATACATTAGTACTTATTGCTTTAGAAAATCGCTCAATTTAGGTATTAGCTTCAAGATAAGATATAATGGATAAATTAAGTTTACTAATATGGGTGCCAGTTATCACAATGATTGTGATGGCATTTGTAAATGATTCAAAAGTAAAGTGGGTTGGAGCTATTGGTGCAGCAGTGCAGCTAGTTCAATCAGTTTTATTATTGTTCTCATTTTTTGCAGCACGAGAGGCAGGCGATACATCCGAAATGCTTTTTACTACGGATATAGTTTGGTATAAATACCTTAATATTCATTATGCTACTGGCGTAGATGGAGTTTCCATCGCATTGATTTTACTAACCAGTATCATCGTTTTTACAGGGGTATTTGCTTCGTGGGAAATTAAAGACAGAACCAAGGAGTTTTTTATTACCCTTTATATGCTGGCTACAGGGGTATTTGGCTTTTTTATCTCGCTGGATTTATTCACAATGTTCTTATTCTACGAGCTAGCGGTAATTCCGATGTACCTATTAATTGGTATCTGGGGAACAGGGCCAAAAGAATACTCGGCTATGAAGTTAACCTTAATGCTAATGGGAGCTTCCGCCTTTTTACTGGTAGGTATTTTAGGTATCTATTTTAACTCGGCTCCAGATGGAGGTCAATTAACGTTTAATTTTATTGAGATTTCAAAAATTGATATTCCAGCTTCGGCACAATATTTCTTCTTCCCATTAACGTTTATAGGCTTTGGAGTGCTAGGTGCTTTATACCCTTTTCATACTTGGTCACCAGATGGCCATGCATCGGCACCAACTGCCGTATCAATGTTGCACGCAGGTGTGCTTATGAAATTAGGAGGCTATGGAGCATTAAGAATTGCCGTAATGTTAATGCCCGAAGGTGCTCAACATTATCAATGGATATTTATCATATTGGCAACTATTGGAGCCGTTTATGGTGCATTCGGAGCTATTTGGCAAAAAGATCTTAAGTTTATCAATGCCTACTCTTCAGTGAGTCATTTAGCCTTTATCCTATTTGCCGCCTTAATGTTTAATCAGGTTGCTTTTGAAGGTGCCGTTTTACAAATGATCTCTCACGGATTAATTACAGCTCTTTTCTTTGCTTTAATTGGCATGATTTACAGTCGTACAAAAACACGTAATATCAACGAAATGGGTGGGCTTATGAAAGTGATGCCTGTATTAGGTGTCGCTTATTTTATTGCAGGGTTTGCCTCTTTAGGCTTGCCTGGTTTTAGTGCATTTGTGGCTGAAATGACCATCTTCGTGGGAGCTTTCCAAAATGAGCAGATGTTCATTAGAGTGGCAACTATCCTTGTAATTTCTTCCATCGTGATTACTGCGGTGTATGTTTTACGAGCAGCAGGCACTATGTTGATGGGTGCCATTAAAAACAAAGATTTTGAATTGCTTCCCGATGCACATTGGTATGATAAGGTGGCAGTGTTTGTATTAATAGCTGTTATCGCAGGTATGGGCTTGTTCCCAAATTGGTTAGCCACAATGATTTATGATGGATTGGGTCCTATGTTTGAGCGGTTTGTGGTGAATTAAAGAGGCGAAAAAATGAATAATGAATATCGATTAACGAATGATTATTTGAGAAGTTGGATTAGGTTAGTTCAATCAAAAATCGTTAATCAGTGTTCGACATTCGATATTTTAATAATTAAGACTTGAAATGGAGCTTGTGTTTGAGCGGTTTGTGGTGAATTAAAGAGGCGAAAAAATGAATAACGAATTTCGATTAAGGAATAATGAAATCTGATTTGGAAAAAAATGAATAAATATGACTTAGAAGAGCGGTTGATTGATTTTTCAGTTTTAATAATAGAAATTGTAAATGAAACCCCAAGCTCTAAAGCAGGAAGCCATATGGCAGGTCAATTAGTTCGATCTGGCACTTCTGTTTCGTTGAATTATGGCGAAGCGCAAAGTGCTGAATCAAAGAGAGATTTTATTCATAAAATGAAAGTGATTCTAAAAGAACTTAGAGAGAGCTTTATTAACCTCAAAATTATTCATAGAAGTAAACTTTATAAAGTTGAGGATAAAATAGCAAAGGCAAAAAAAGAAAATAACGAGTTAATCGCAATTTTTGTAAAAAGTATTGAGACAGCTCAACTGAACAATAAATCGTAATTAAATCAATAAATCAAAAATCGTTAATCAGTGTTCGATATTCAAAATGATATTTTTTTGTGACACTGAACGGGTATTTGAATATGGTTGATGATAGAATATAAGTATATAATGGATTTATCAAATATTATAATAATGCGCAACGAACTATCACTTATTGTGGTAGTGCTTTTACTGTTGATGGCAGAAATTTTTTCTTCTAAAAACGCGCGATATATGCTACTGAATGTAGCCACAGGACTATTTGCATTGCATACTATTCTAGGGTTTCTACCAGCAGAAACTGGAGAGCTATTTGGAGGCATGTATCGAAATACACCATTAATTATATTAATGAAAAATGTACTTAATATTGGTGTTTTGGTAGTGCTTTTTCAAGTGCAAGGGTGGCTTAAAAAGCCGGAAAATAATAACCGATCACTGGAGTTTTACTTACTCACCTTCTCAACCTTAATGGGAATGAGTTATATGATATCAGCAGGTGATTTTTTAATGTTGTATTTAGGACTAGAGCTAGCAACTATTCCAATCGCAACACTAGCTGCCTACGATGTATACCGAATGAAATCAACCGAAGCAGGTATCAAACTCATTTTATTAGCGGCACTATCATCAGGTATTATGCTCTATGGAATTTCGTTAATTTATGGAACAACAGGCAGCCTCTATTTTAATGAGGTAATGGGCAATTTACAGATGAACCCTTTGCAAATATTAGCAACAGTGTTCTTTATTTCTGGCTTAGCATTTAAAATATCGTTGGTGCCGTTTCATTTATGGACAGCCGATGTGTACGAAGGAGCACCAACCAATGTAACAGGGTACCTTTCAGTAATATCTAAAGGAGCTTCTGTGTTTGTGCTGATTACCATTTTGTTTACTGTGTTTAAAGAAATGTCAGATGCTTGGCAACCATTATTAATAGTAATGGCCGTTGTTACTATGGTAGTGGGTAACCTATTTGCCATAAGGCAACAAAACTTGCAACGATTTTTAGCCTTTTCATCTATTGCCCAAGCAGGTTTTATTTTACTAGGAATGATAAGCGGTACCACTTATGGTATGGCAACAGTCATCTATTTTATTTTGGTGTATGTGTTCTCTAACTTAGCTGCATTTGGTGTGGTTTCTATTGTAAAGAATGCAACTGGCAAAGATAATATCGATGATTATAATGGGTTTTACTCGACCAACCCCATGTTAAGTATGGTAATGCTGTTGGCCTTGTTTTCATTGGCAGGTATTCCTCCATTGGCAGGCTTCTTTGGTAAATTTTTCTTATTTGCTGCAGTGGCTGAGCAAGGAATGTATTGGTTAGTACTTATTGCAGTAATCAACACCATTGTTTCACTGTATTACTATTTGCTAGTAGTCAAAGCCATCTTTGTGGTTCGGGTTGATAACCCCATAGAACCCGTTAAAGGGGAGTTTTTAGCCCGTGTGGGATTAGTAATAACTGTAATTGGTATTCTTGTAATTGGTATCTACAGTCCTATTTTTGAATGGGTACAAGCACTTAGTTTTGGATTATAATTCAACCATTAACTCATTCAACCATTAACTCATTCAACCATTCAATCCTTAACTCATTAACTCATTAGATATTATGGCACTGAATTCAGGTAAACACGCAGAGAAAGATATTAATGAAGTACGTTGTAAGGTGCTCGAGAAAGGCGTTTCTAAAGAACGAACTGAATTTTTAAAAGACCTCTTAGAATTTAACGGGCTAACCGTTCAAATCGAAGAAGAAAAAAGAAAAATAGAAGAAGACCCAATTACGTATATTATTGGAGTTACAGATATTACGTTTAATCCAGTGTTGGCAGTGTATAAATTTATGCTCAAAACCAAAGATGGCAGAAAGGTTTCCCCTGCTTATTATGAGCAAATTAGTGATGATACTCGACCTGAGTATTACGAATTAGAAACATAATGCTTCCGTCATTCTGAGCATAGAGAAGAATTTCTTAATTACCCCTACTTTTACTAGACAGTCAACAAATAATGACACCCGAAGAACTAGAGCTAAAAATCAAAGAAACCCGAGGATTGCTTGTGTACTTTAAAAATGAGTTTTGTGGTCCTTGTGTGGTTCTACGCCCCAAAGTGAGTGATTTGGTGCAATCCAAATTTCCTAAAATGGCAATGGTAATTGTGGATAGTTTTGAAAATCCATCTCTGGCAGGAAAGTATAATGTATTTGGGAATCCGACTATTCTAGTGTTTTTTGAAGAGCGCGAGTATATCCGTAAAAGCAAATATATTTCAATGCCTGAACTACAGGGTGAAATTGAAAGGTATTATAATATGGTATTTATAACCTAACTTTAACGCTAGTGGACAAATTAGAATTTTTAAAGAAACACCTAGCATTAAAAGTCGATGTTTCGGACTCTGATTTTGATAAATTCGTTGGGCTCACAAAAACAATCAGCCTCAAAAAAGGAGAGTTTTTTCTTCGTGCCAGTAAAATTGCAAGGTATCAGGTGTTTTTACTAAGTGGGGTTATGGCAACTTATACCGTTGATAAAAAGGGCGAAAAACATGTTCTTCAAATTGCTATTGAAGGACATTGGACCTCCGACCTGTTCAGCTTTCTTGCTGTAGAACCTTCGTTGTTCTATGTTGAGGCTATGGAAGATACAGAGCTGCTAGCTATCTCTAAAGAGAACTTTGAGTTAGTCTGTGACGAAATTCCAGTTTTTGAAAGATTTTTTAGACTTTTGATTCAAAATGGTTTTATTTATCTCCAGCGTAGAATTTTAAATATGTATAGTGAGTCTGCTGAAGATCGTTATTTAAAGCTAATTCGAGAAAAACCAGAAATTGCTCAAAGTGTACCTCAGCATTACCTTGCTTCTTTTTTAGGCATTAAGCCACAATCGTTAAGCAGAATTAGAAAGAGTATAGCTGATAATTCTAAATAGCACCCCTAACCGTCCTAAATGGCTATCAGAATGTTTCTTGCACTCCATTCTTCTTTCCTAGTCAACTGGTGACTCTTTAACCCGGATTATGCAATAGAATTCGTAATGAGAAGACAAAATGCAATAAATCAGAAGTTTGGATTCGAAAGCATAGCACCGCTATGGTGAGAACACAAACAAAGCAAAGCGACTGATTTGAAGTGAGTTAAAGGCCTAATAGAAATTCTATTGCATATTTCGGGTTTAATTGCTGCATTGCAGTTCAAGCAGTATTGGCTGAAAAGTCACCTGTTAACTTGTATCCACCATGCCTTTCTTAACATAGGTGAATGTTTTTGGTTTTGGTATAGGTCAACTTTGTAGTATTAAAACAAAAAAACATGGCAACAGTAAAAGAAAATGTAGAAGCATTGAACCAAATGATTCTTCAAGGAGAAATATTAGATGCATTTGAAAAATTTTATTCGGATGATGTAGTAATGCGGGAAAACCTGAACGAACCAGTGGCAGGGAAAGCAGCTAACCGAGTTAATGAAGAAGCCTTTGTAAATGGCATTACCGCTTTTAGAGGAGCTGAAGTTAAAAATATTATTATCAACGACCAGATAGCTGTTATTCAATGGCATTTCGACTATGACCATAAAGATTGGGGCACGCGTAAATATGATCAGGTTTCAGTACAGCGTTGGGATGGAGATGAAATAGTATATGAAAAATTTTATTATAGCAATTAATTTAAAAAAAGAAGATGAAAAAAGCATTATTTAGTATCGCAGCAGGGTTTTTAGCTTTAGCAACAACAGCGCAAACCACTTGGGTGGTTGATCTCGCACATTCGAAAGTTAATTTTACAGTGGAGCACTTAGTTATTTCTGAAGTGGACGGAACGTTTAAATCTTTTGATGGAAAAATCATAACGTCTAATGAAGATTTTTCTGATGCCAGTATTACTTTTTCAATTGATGTATCAAGTGTTAATACAGACAATGGAAAGCGAGATGGCCACTTACAGTCAGAAGATTTTTTCTATGTAGAAAAACATCCTAAAATGATATTTGAAAGCACTTATTTCACAAAGAAGAGTGGCAATCAATATGTGTTAAAAGGAAATTTAACTATGCGTGGAGTTACAAAACCTGTAGAATTTAGTGTTAAATATGGTGGCCAAGCAGATGATGGTTATGGAAATACGAAGGCCGGGTTTATAGCAAAAGGCTCTATTAACAGAATGGAATTTGGTGTAGCTTGGAACGCTAAAACTAAACAAGGCGGCTGGACCGTTGGTGAAGAAGTTGAGCTTTTGATAAAGCTTGAAATGATAAAGAAATAATACATATTAATTTTGTAAATTTGATATTTGGCCGGCCTTGAGCCGGCTTTTTTGTTTTAAAATGGTTACTCATTATTTAAGAATCTGAGTTCGACCTAAGGAATACTGAGAGCATTCAGTAGGTCGAACTCAGGGTAAGAATTAAAGTTTAATATTTGGCTAACTTTGTCATCTATGCCCAACGAATACATTTGGAATCTCAAAACCCTACCTGATGAAAAAGACATTCAGGAACTATCCGATGTAATTAATACGAACCCAATTATTTCAGCTCTTTTAATTCAGAGAGGCATCTCAAATTTTGAAGAGGCTAAAACTTTCTTTCGTCCTTCTCTAGAACAATTACACGATCCGTTCTTAATGAAGGATATGGATATTGCTGTTGATAGATTATCTACTGCTATTCAAGACAAAGAAAAGATTCTCATTTATGGAGATTATGACGTGGATGGAACCACTTCAGTAGCCTTGGTCTATAAATTTTTATCCAATTATAGTTCAAATTTGGAGTACTACATCCCAGATAGATACGAAGAGGGGTATGGGGTTTCTATGAAAGGGGTGGAATGGGCAGCCTCAAGTGATTTTAAACTAATCATTAGCCTTGACTGTGGAATTAAGGGGCACAAGCCTATCGCCAGAGCTCGTGAGTTAGGCCTAGATTTTATAGTTTGCGACCATCATACACCTGGTGATACTTTACCGAATGCAACTGCAATTCTTGACCCTAAACAAAGTAATTGTGACTACCCATTTAAAGAGCTTTCTGGCTGTGGAGTTGGCTTTAAGCTTCTTCAGGCATTATGTGTAAAAATAGAACTAGATACACAGTTGTTATTCAGTAATTTAGATTTATTGGCTGTGAGCATTGCGGCTGATATTGTATCTATTATTGGTGAAAACAGGACACTAGCGTATTATGGATTAAAGAAATTAAACGAGCACCCAAGTATAGGATTTAAAGCACTTATCGATGTAGGCGGATTGACCCCACCATTGAATATCGGCAATGTGGTTTTTGGCATAGCACCTCGCATAAATGCTTCAGGTAGAATTGGACATGCCAATGAAGCTGTCTCAGTGTTAATTAGTGACGATGCCTTAGAAGCCGACCGAATAGCCTCTCTCATTAATGAAAAAAATGATATCAGAAAAAAAACTCAGGAGCAAATAAGCAACGAAGCTTTGCGGATGCTTAATGACGACCCTGTTTATGAAACCCGTAAATCTACGGTACTCTTTCAACCAGATTGGCATAAGGGTGTGATAGGCATAGTGGCTTCAAAATGTGTGGATGAATATTATAAGCCTACCATTGTGTTAACTGAATCTAATGGATTTGTAACCGGTTCTGCTCGTTCTGTTTCAGGGTTTGATGTACACGAAGCTATTGTCAAGTGTGAGGGCTTACTTGATCAGTTTGGTGGACATAAGTATGCAGCAGGGATGAGTTTGAAGAGAGAAAATCTAGCCGATTTTGTGCTAGCATTTGAAGAGGCTGTTTCTACTTCAATAACCGCAGATCAAGAGAAAAAGCAGTTAAAGATCGATACAGAATTAACACTTGATTTGATAAGCTATAAATTTTTAAGTGTATTAAATCAAATGGCTCCATTTGGTCCAGAAAATTTACAACCGGTGTTTGTGGTAAGAAATGTTAGGGTACAAAAAGCATCTCTTTTAAAAAATGCGCATTTAAAAATAAATGTAGAACAGAATGGCGCAGTGTTTGATGGGATAGGATTTAATATGCCTCATCATTATTCTAAAGACTTGGAAGGAGAGAAAATTGATATTGTGTTTAACATTGACGAAAATAATTTTAGAGGCATAAAAAGCATTCAGTTAAAAATTAAAGACATTAAGTTTACAGATTAGTAAAGATATATGATTTTAAAAGCCGAACATTTAGTTAAAAAGTACAGCAAAAGAAAGGTTGTTGATGATATTAGTGTAGAAGTTAATCAAGGTGAAATCGTAGGCTTGCTCGGTCCAAACGGTGCCGGTAAAACCACCTCTTTTTATATGATGGTGGGCTTAATTAAGCCCAATCAAGGACGTATATTTTTAGATAACGATGACATCACTTCATTACCAATGTATAAGCGTGCGAAACTTGGAATAGGATACTTAGCCCAAGAAGCTTCCGTGTTTCGCAAATTAACTGTTGAAGAAAATATTTTGGCTGTGCTGGAAATGACTAAACTTTCTAAGGCCGAGCAAAAGGAAAAGACGGAAAGTCTTTTAGAAGAATTTAGTCTTACACATGTTAGAAAAAATATGGGTGGGGTTTTATCAGGAGGAGAACGTAGAAGAACAGAAATTGCTCGTTCTTTAGCGGTTGACCCTAAGTTTGTTTTGTTAGATGAGCCTTTTGCCGGGGTAGACCCAATAGCCGTGGAAGAAATTCAAAGTATTGTTTCTCAACTTAAAAAGAAAAACATTGGAATATTGATTACCGACCATAATGTAAACGAAACCCTTTCCATTACCGATAGGGCTTATTTAATGTTTGAAGGCCGCTTATTGAAATCGGGATCTGCTGAAGATTTAGCTAATGACCCTCAAGTAAGAAAGGTTTATCTCGGGCAGAACTTTGAGCTAAAAAGAAAGGTGTAATTATTAAAATCTACCTTCGGTACTAGTAACTGATATTCATTTTATACTATTTTAGTAGCTAACTATTTTTTACAAAAAGCAAGGTGCTAATATGCCATTTCTAAATTCATTTTTTACCTGGGTAATAAAAAAAAGGGTTCACCAGATTGATCTCTTTAAACAGTACCCTCATGAAGTGCAGCGTGAAGTTATGCTGCGTTTAGTTTCTGATGCGAAGAATACTGAATTCGGTGAGAAGCATAATTTTGGAAGCATTAAATCATATAACGAGTTTAAAGAGACAATTCCTGTATCAACCTACGAAGAAGTCTTTCCATATATAGAACGTATGATGAAGGGGGAGCAAAATGTGCTTTGGCCAACACATATCAATTGGTTTGCAAAATCTTCAGGAACCACCAATGCTAAAAGTAAATTTATCCCTGTTTCTCAGGAGGCCTTGGACGAAAGCCATTTTAGTGGGGGCAAAGACTTGCTTGCCATTTATGTAGATAACAATCCTGATTCTTTAATTTTTACAGGCAAAGGGCTTTCTATTGGGGGAAGCCATCAAAAAAACCTGTTAAACCCAAGTGGCGATTCTTATTTTGGAGATGTTTCGGCAGTTATAATGCAAAACATGCCATTGTGGGCTAAATATGTGCGCACGCCAAGCGAAGAGGTTGCCTTGCTCGATAGTTGGGAGGAAAAATTAGAAAAGATTGCCCAAGAAACCGTAGATGAAAATGTAACAAGTATGGCTGGCGTACCTACCTGGACATTATTGGTACTTAAACGTATAATGGAGCTAAAAGGAACTTCTAATATCTTAGATGTTTGGCCTAATTTAGAGGTGTTTTTTCATGGAGCCGTTGCATTTGGACCATATAAACAAGTTTTTAAAGAGCTAATTCCTAGTAACGATATTGCTTACATAGATGCATACAACGCTTCCGAGGGATTTTTCGGTATTCAAGACAGGCCAGATAGTGTTGATATGTTGCTAATGCTTGACTATGGTATATTTTATGAGTTTATACCAATGAGCGTTACAGGCTTGGCAACCCAAAGTCCAGTTCCTCTCTGGGAGGTAGAAGTAGGCAAAAATTATGCAATGATAATTTCTACCAATGCTGGATTGTGGAGATATAATATTGGAGATACTGTTCGTTTTACTTCTATTGATCCATATCGAATTAAAATTTCAGGTAGAACCAAACATTTTATTAACGCTTTTGGTGAAGAATTGGTGATTGAAAATGCAGAAGAAGCCATAGCAAAAACTTGTGAAGCCACCAATTCAATAATTGAAAATTTCACTGCTGGACCTATCTATTTAGAGAAAAATAAAAGGGGTGGTCATGAGTGGATTATAGAGTTTGAAAAGAAGCCTGAAAGCCTGACAAAATTTGCTACTTTACTTGATAAAAATCTAAAGAAATTAAATTCTGATTATGAAGCAAAAAGGCAAAATGATCTTGCACTAGTAGAGCCCAAAGTTCACTCGGCTCCTGTAGGTACTTTCTACAAATGGATGAAGCTACGAAATAAACTAGGAGGTCAAAATAAGGTGCCTAGGCTCAGTAATAATAGATCTCATATTGACAGCATTTTGGGATTATTAGAAGATATAAAAATTGCACCGTAAATTGCATTATTTTAATAATGTTTAATTTTGAGCTTTATAACAAGTTTTGAAAAATATTTTTTAAAAAAATAATAAAAGGCTTTGCACAGAATTATTTTTATTCATAATTTTAAGTACTAATAACCTTAGCTATCAGTACATTCACAGAAGCTCTTTTGTGAATTCTATTGAGAATAAACAGCTATTTTACATAACAGGATGCATATTCCCATTTTGGGACTATTTATACACAATTTATTCGCCTTATCCACATTTTATTATTATTTGTCTTTAACTTTCTGAATTTCAACTATTTACGAATCTCTCCTTAAACGTAATTCCTGTGGACAACTTTTGCTAACTTGCTGATTGTCTTGTGTTTTGCAAAAAAACATGTTATTTTTTCAAATCTCTTTATGAAAATAGCGAATATCGCTATGCTTGGATATTTTGTTTTCTCAACTTATTCCTGTAGGTGTTAAAAATGCGAGATTTTGAAAGAAATCCTACATAGATGCCATGATCAATTACCGGTAAATTCCAAGCTCCGGTTGATTCAAACTTGTGCATAACGGATTGCATATTTTCTTGAGAGCTCACACTGGCTGGTGGGCTGTGCATCAGTTGTTCTACGGTCATTGTATCATACGAATCAGTATCAAACATTATTTGCCTAATGTCGTCTAAAGTTACTATACCAACTAAAGAACCATTGTCATTTACCACTGGAAATATATTCCGTTTCGAGCTCCTTACTAGCATTACTAATTCTCTTAATGTCGCCATAGGCGATACCTTTAGCAAGTCGGTTTCAATTATCTTATTTAAGTTAATTACACCAAGTACTAATTTGTCTTTGTCCTTAGGAATAAGGTCTCCTGTTTTCGCTAGAGATCTTGAATAAAGCGAGTATGGTTCAAAATAAACCGTGGTGCTATAAGCAATGGCTGATACCAGCATTAACGGGACAAAAAGAGTGTAGCCGCTTGTGATTTCAGCAATTAAAAAAATGGCTGTTAGCGGGGCATGAAGAACTCCGCTCATAACTCCGCTCATGCCCATTAATGTGAAATTACTAATACTTAATACAGGTGCACCTGCAATCATATTAACAACGGTGGCAAAAAGAAAACCAAAAGTGCCACCTATAAATAAAGAAGGGGCAAATACACCTCCACTTCCACCAGATCCAATGGTTACAGCTGAGGCAACCGGTTTTATTAACACTACAGCAGCCATAAGTAGCACAAGAAAAAGACTAGAGTTCATCCCTTCAAAAAATATACTATCTGCAAATATGCTTGAAGCGTTGCCGTTTAAAATTGTTTTAATGGTAGTGTACCCTTCTCCATAAAGGGGGTGCAAGAACAGAATTATTATTCCAAGAACAACACCTCCGATAGCTGCCCTTGATAATTGGCTTTTTATCTTACCTATTAGGTTTTCTATATAGAAAGTTGTCCTCGTAAAATAAACGGATAAAAGTCCGGCTAAGGCAGCAAAAACTACCACAAACGGAACATCGTTTATGGTAAATTCATCCTTTAGCTTAAAAGAGAATAGAATCTCTGAACCTAAAATAGAGTGTGAGGTTAGAGAGCCCATTACTGAAGAAATTAATAAAGGGATAAACATGGCAATAGTCACTTCTGGCAATAGTACTTCTATGGCAAAAATTACCCCTGCAATTGGAGAATTAAATATGGCAGAAATAGACCCTGCTGCACCACAAGCTATTAGCAATGTTCTTTTTTTATAGCCAAGGTGCATTAATCGTCCAATATTTGAACCAATGGCAGAGCCTGTTACCACTATAGGTGCCTCTAGCCCAACAGAACCTCCAAAGCCTACTGTAATAGCACTTGTAAACATACGAGAGTACATTTTAGCTCTACTAATAATACTTGATCGCTTTGAAATTACATATAGAATATTGGTAATTCCGTGCCCTAGGTGTTCTTTTAATAAATATTTAGAGATTAGAACAGTTAATAGAATACCAATAAAAGGATATACAATATAGAGTAATTTTTGAGTTTCAAAAATTTTATTGTCCATTAAAAAATGCCCAATAAAATGAACGGTCCATTTTAAACTTACAGCGGCAAGACCTGAAAATATTCCTATAAACAGTCCTAAAACGATCAAAAAATTTCGATCACTAATATGCCTAATTCGCCAAACTAAAAATTTATGAAGTAATTGCATTAGTATAAAATAACTGAGAACAAAGGTATTACTCTAACCAACATAAACTAAGTTAAAAAAGATAAGAATTTTCGTTTAAATTTTTGCGGAGTTGGATATTACAGAGGCAGTAACTACTTTCGCATTGTTGGTTCTAAATCTCGAAGTATCGGGATGGATTAATTGGGAATTTTCGTTTAAATCGAAAGCTGTCCCCGCAACTGTGAACCCAACCCGCTAGCTGGCGGGTGAGTGTTTTTGCATCCACAACCACTTTTCTGCTCTCGAAAATTCGGGCAGGATGGGAAGGTTAGCAAAAACTAGGGTAAGCCAGGAGACCTGCCAACAAAAATTTTATTCAACGCTTTCGGAGGAAAGGCAATGGAGAGGTATATATATAAATCATATCGCCCCTTGTTATTACTATTGACACTTGTGTACGTGTCATGTATCAACCTGTGCTTTTCGCAAGAGAGGGTAACAGAGCTTGATGAAGTTGAAATTTCGGCTTCAGCAATTGAAAAATATGGAGTGGGAGCAACTACTTCTATAATCGACAGCACTCTAATTCAAAGTGTAAGTCAATTAAGCTTAGGGCAATTGCTAAGCATGCAATCATCGGTTTACATTAAGCAATATGGTGTGGGAATGCTCTCAACTATCTCATTTAGGGGTACTGGAGCTAGCCATACTTCCGTATTATGGAATGGTATGCAGGTGGGCTATCCATTTTTAGGGCAGGCTGATTTGTCGTTGGTGTCTTTAGATTTTGTAGATGAAGTAAGCCTCGTTCACGGCTCTTCTTCCGCCAGATTTGGTACAGGAGCTATTGGTGGTATTATTGATTTGCAGTCTAAGAGGCCTGCAAACGGATTTGGACTAGCATTTAACCAATCTTTTGGCTCCTTCGGAATATCTAATTCAACACTGCAACTATCAAACGCTGGAGAAAAGGGCTTTATAAAAATTGGAGGCTATTTTAAGCAGTCGAACAATAATTTTCCTTATAAGTCAAGCAGTGGAAAACCGGTGGGTATTCAAGAAAATGCTAATTTTTCATTATGGGGATTTCAACTTTCTTCTCAATATCAATTAAATAAATCAAATAGGCTTAAATTTGATTTGCAAGCTACAAATGCAGACCGAAACCTCCAACCTTCTATTGGTAGCTCAGCTAGTAATAACCAAAAGGATAAAAACCTATGGTCATCTTTAGAATTTAAACATTTGCTATCATCCGGTTCAGTTAGTGTTCAATATGGGTTTTTGTTTGATGAAATTGACTATGAAGGATCTATAACATCTAGCTATCAGCATAAGGCATCTGCGTTATTGGAGTATGATATAGCACCAAGCGTTTCGGTAGAAGTCGGAGTCAACACTACTCAGGTAGAGGTTAAGACCCCTTTTTACGAAAATGAGGTTGGACAAGAAAATAGAACTAACTTATTTGGCTCTCTATTATGGTTGCCACTAAATAGACTTAATGTTAGCCTTAACTTGAGGCAGGCTTTTGTTACAGGGTATGTAATTCCATTCACTCCTTCTGTAGGTGTTAATTTTAATTTTATAAGATCTTCTGCCTGGGAAGTTGATCTCAACAGTCAATTAGCAAAAGGTTATAAAGTGCCTACTTTAAATGACCGGTTTTGGGTACCAGGTGGAAATTTAGATCTGTTCCCTGAAGAATCTGTGAATGCTGAATTTGGGCTTGATATAAAAAATTTCTCTAACACTCCGTTTTGGATTAATAGCACAGTTTACCAATTATGGGTGGATAATTGGATTTTGTGGCTACCCAATGGGGCCGTTTGGAGCCCTGAAAATAAACGAAAAGTAAAAGGATTTGGGGTTGAGTTAGAGACAGGTATTGAAAAACAATTTGAGGGTATTCAAATTAAAGGGTGGGTAAACTATGCCTATACTAAATCAACTAATCAAGAAGCCTTGGATGAATACGACCGTTCGGCTGGAAAACAATTGCCATATGTGCCATTTCATAATGGAAATATAACAGGGCAACTAATTGTGGCTAAATGGCAATTTCAAATAAATTCAGTTGTTACAGGTAAGCGTTTTATTACCACTGATAATGAAACAGAAGTGCCTGGATATGCTTTGCTTAATATGAGAGTGAGCTACCAATTCGATACTAAGAATTGGCAAACCCAACTTTATTTAGATGCCAATAATGTGACTAATACGAATTACCAATCAATAATAAACAGAGCCATGCCAGGGATTAACTTTTTGGCAGGTGTAAAAATCAATTTTAATAAATAAAAAAATGAAAAATTTTAAATTATCGTACCTCTATGTAGTTGCACTAGTAGTTATAGCAAGTGCTTGCAAAAAAGAAGAAGAAGTGCCGAGAGGAGAATATGCTGTTGGTGTTGTGGTTGTAAACGAAGGCAATTTTTTTGATGCCGATGGAACTTTCGGATTTTTTGACCCACCAACCAAAGAAGTCGCTCAAGACATTTATCAAAACGTTAATAATGAAACAGTTCCCGGTGCTTTTCAATCCATATTTACCTTTGACGGAAAATCTTATTTAGTAGATCAAGCCGGGCATAAAATTGTAGTAGTAGAAGCTGAAACTTTTGAATATATTGGAACTATTTCGGGCGGATTATCCACACCTCGTTACATGACAATAGCCAATGGAAAGGGTTATGTAAGTAACTGGGGAGACTGGGTAGAGTCAGGAGGGCTTTGGACACTTCCAAATTCCTATATAGCAGTAATCGACCTTACTAGTTTTACGGTTATAAATACCCTTAATACGAGTGATGGAGTGGAAGGATTAACAACCATCGATAATCAAGTATATGCTGCTACTGCCTACTCTACCAAAGTACATGTTATTAACCCAACTAATGATGAAATTGTGGGAGGTTATGATACCCCTTTTGGGCCTAGCCAATTTGTTGAAGATGGCAATGGAAGACTATGGGTTTTATGTAGTAATAACCTAGTAAAAATTGATATTACGGGTGAAAGAATTTTGAATACTTTCGAAATTGCAGGAGGGGCGAGGTCTATTACTGTTAATGGAGATGGTTCAAAAATTTATTATTTAAGTACTCCTTGGGGTGTTCCGGCAGAAATATATGTAATTGATAATTCTGCTACTTTTGCTCCACAAGAAGCCTTAATTACTGGAGATAGCTTTTATGGGTTGGGAGTAAACCCTGATGACGAAACTATATATGTTGGCATTAGCAACCCGACTTCAAACGGTACCATTGTTAGATATAACTCCGATGGAACGGAACTGGATAATTTTGCTTCGGGTCGTTTTCCAAATAGCTTTGAGTTTAGGAAGTAAAGTATTTCAATTAAACCCGCTTTATGCATTAGAACTTCGTAATGAGGAACTAAAGAGCAATAAATCAGGGAGTTTTATTGGTTTCAGCATAGCATCGCTATGGTTAAATCAAAAAACTCACAAAGTTTCTGATTTACAGTTATTTAGGGCTCTAGTTTAATTTTGCGTTGATAATAGATTATTATACCTATCTGTCAGTTGCTCATATCTGCTATAGGCCCCAATATCCTCAACTGATATTTCTGCAAATTCTTTAACCAGTTGTTTGCTTTCTTTTAGATTTTTTTTCATTCTAAACCAGTTGAGATATTGCTGAAGGTATTTTGTAGATACTCCCCAAAATATATTATCAACCCACTTTTTTAGCCTGTGGTGTGTAGAATTTACATGTTGGATATGGTACACTCCTTTTTTAACCCGTTGCTTCAAGTCTGAACGCAAAGGGTGGTGTTCAATTTGATTTTCTATGGCAAAACCTTTATAACTTACATGTGAATCACTGCATAAAATAGTTTGATTACTAATCCTTCCTCCAATTGCTTTGTCTATATCAACTTTTTTTAACCTACCTGCTGTGGCTACTGTTAAATCTATTTGATGTTTTCTGTCTTGTGTTACAATAACGGCTATGTGATCACTATTAACCCCTCTTTTTGTAGAAGAACCCCCTCGCTTTCTTGGCTTACCATCTACTTTTTGCTTCCCTTTCTCTGAGTGCAAAAAGAACGTTTCATCACTTTCTGTTATACCAGTAAAGCCATCTTTATCTACATGCTCTATGGAAGAGAGTATCTTATGACGCCAATCAAATGCCGTTTTCTTATTAATGCTTAACATTTCTTTTATCTTGTCCAGACTCTTCTCTTCCAGCATTAATTGTAGGTAATCATCTATCTTGTCCTTCTGGTGTAACCCTGCCATCCAGGTACCCGAATATTCTGTAAAACTACGTTGGCAAGCTTTGCATTTGTAACGTTGAGAACCCTTATCTTTTCCGAATTTTACATACTTAGTGTGACCACAATGCGAACAACACCCTTGTTTATTATCTAGAATATTTCTGCGATATTCTTGACACTTCGGGGTGCTACTACTTAATCCGTCCAACTCTTGAAGCTCCCCAATCAAAGATTGCCGGGTTTCACGTGTTAGTGTCATAAAATAGGCTTTTATTGCTTCCTTTTTCATACAACTAATATACAAATAATAGCTATATTAAACTAGAGCCTTATTTAGCTACGGAATAGATTTTCTAATGCATAAAGCGGGTTAAATCAAGCTGGTTTGTGCGAGATGCTCTAAGACTAGGAACAGGCTAGCCTTTCCAATCTTCCCAATCATCAGGGATTCCATTGCCATTATCATCTACATCAATACTATTACAAATGCCGTCACGATCCTGATCCCCAGGGCCTTCATTAGCTGCGGTATCCGGATTATCAGCAGGAAAAATTCCAGCATAACAATTAGCACTTCCGATATCTTGCATATAGCAATTTCTTACTGTATTTCCTATAGCAATAAGGTTATATTTAGAAGAAGTTTCTACTCCATTTTCAAAAACCGCGAATGCTTTACTGTAAACATCGCCATATGAGACTGATGCCCCAACAAATACCGCTACGCTATTTGATACACTTTGACCAGCAGGGATAGTTAAAATTTTGCCATCTATAAAATCAGTTCCTTTTAAAACAGCGGCATACACATCCCTGTCATTGGCAGACACCTTGTTAGCTGTAGTATACATTGTATAAGTTCTACTTCCTGATGGGGAACAAACATACCAAGAAACTAGCCCAACAATTACATGCCCATAATCAACCGGGCCAATAATATGGAATGGAGAACCAGATGTTGCGTTAGGCGATCCCGATGCTAATTGTTCTAACTCATCAATTACTTCTTTTTCTGAATTGATGTTGCATGATAATACAAACAAACAAATAGTACATAGTATTAATTTTTGCATAACGATATATTTATATAGGTACTAAAGGTAGCAATAAATTACTGTCATCCGAGCAAAAATCAGGTATTTTTCCTAATCTTTACACTTACTAATTGAACTTACAAAATACAATAGCAAGATATTGCTACCTTGCTATTGATTTATGATGTTTGGAGTTACAACACTTCAACACCAAGAGTAAAATATAAACTTATCAGGACAACCAGTTATTTGCCAACTTCTTTCTTTTATACCAGCCCATCTGATTGACACCTGCGTAAAAGAACATAAATCGGATCATTATTATAAAACACTGACCACTTATCGTCAACTAGTATTTTTGCTATATGGTGTTATTTCGAGGTGTCATTCACTTCGCAACCTATGTAAGGGGCTTCTTTTTCTTGATAATAAGTTGTCTTATCTGGGTATTGATAAACTACCAGCAAAAAGCACACTAAGTGATGCGAATATTAATCGTAAAAGTGATGTTTTCGGCAGCATATACCATAGCCTCTACCAATACTATAGTTCCTTATTTATCAGAGGGCTACATTACCATGTTCATAGGAGGAGAAGCCGACCCTGCTAAAGTAGAAATATTTGATTCCTCCACGGTAAGTTTGTTTGTAGATGTATTCAAAGGGGCAGGGCGCAATCCAATGAACGGCAAAAAGAAAGGTGGCTTAAAAATTCATACTAAAATGCCATTAGCGGGTTTTGTTCCTGATTTCCTTGATTTAAGTGAAGCGGCTTCAAATGATAAAACTTTCCTCGGACAGCTTACTCCTTCTACAGGTACCATTTATGTGTTTGATAAAGGGTATGTTAAATACAAAATATGGGCTCAATGGACAGAACAAGGAGCTTTCTATGTTACACGCCTGAATAGTAATGCCCAATATGAAGTATTAAGCGGACAGCCTAATCATATAAGTCAGTATGTCAATGGAGGAATCATATCTGACCAAGTCATTGAACTAAAGTGGGAAGAAATACCCCTAAAGGCTCGATTAATTGTTTACAAAGACCCTGTATCTAGCAAGGTATTAAAATTTGTATCAAACATGATGGAATATAAGAGCTCTACCATTATCCAATTATATAAATATCGGTGGGGCATAGAAGTGTTATTTAAGCAAATCAAACAAAACTTTGAGTTAAACTATTTTTATTCGGACAGTCCAGAAGGCATTAAAACACAGATTTGGATTGTGTTAATTGCCAATCTGATATTTACAGTTATACACCGCCAAGTGAAGGAATGTGAACAATTCATCACAATAGTGAGTATGGCTTCCAATAATTTGGGTTCATACTGTTCCTTAGTAAAACTGTTAAAACGTGGAATACCAACAGGCGAAAAACGAAATATCAAAATAATACAACTCGAAGTATTTAATCAAAAAGGAAGGGGTGATTTTGAAGTGATCGAATTATCGCCTTAAGCTAAACATAAAGGCCTCTTTTTTACTATTTTTAAGTTTACTCGTATGTTGTGTGCCATTCCGCATATCACGTTGCGGCTAGTCGGACATTCACGAAATAAACTCACCACCAAACTTCAAATTTCATCGCTCCCAGCTTCCTTGCTTTACGAACACTTAGATTACGCAGGAACGTTTTGTGGTTTGCTTGCCCGCCAAGGGCAAGCTCAAAAAGTCATTCATTTAATAAATGCCATTGTGCAGTTAGGACGATTTGCCCGAGCTAGCTTCTCTCCTAGTATCGAGTGCTTGCACTCGAAAAATTTTGGCCGTTAAGGCATAATTGACAGGAAATTGCAATCTGCCTATTTCGCAAATAAATATACAAATTTCAACTATCAAAATTTAATTTAATAGCCGCTAAACTTTCTAAACGGACACACAACAATCTATAAACTCAATGGGGTTTCATCACTCAACTACTAAGCTCATTTCTTGTAGCTAGTCCCGTCAAATCTTTGATTTGACTCTGTGTTATGTGTTGATTTGTGCCAAATCAAAGCTTCGCCTCCGTGGGTCAGTAAAAATTCGTACTTTTAAACTCCCTACTGAAATTTATAGTAGGGCGTTGTGTGTAATTTTTCAAAATGATGATTTATAATTTTACAATAAACTTTTACTGAAAGAGAAAATGAATAAAATTGAACTTTGTAAAAAATGCAAAAAACGAGAATTTGATTTTAAACAAGGGATTGTTTGTGGATTAACAAATGAGAAACCTGATTTTGAAGATAGCTGTCCTGATTTTGACAGAGATGAAACTGTTACAGCGTACACAAGATTAAGCATAAAACCAAACGGACAAAGAGCAAAAAATGCCATTACGTTAATTTGGATTGTATTGGTATTAGAAATAGTTTCATTTGTTTCAGGCTATTTTCAATATGACTTACTCCAAACGGTTGCAAATGGCGGAGAAATATCAATGGAAAGAGCAAATGCAAATGATAGTAGAGAACAAGTTATTGGCATTATTTTTATGATTGTATACATTATTTCTGCTATAATGTTTATACAGTGGTTTAGGCGGGGATACGATAATCTTCACCAAAAAGTAAAACACCTTTCACATACTGAAGGTTGGGCAGCTGGAAGTTGGTTTACCCCCATCATAAATCTATATAGACCTTATCAGATAATGAAAGAGTTATATCAAGAAACAAAGGTTCTTCTTATAAAAGAAGGATTGACAGTTAGTGAAAACTATTCTACTAACTCTTTGGGTTTGTGGTGGACTCTTTGGATAATCAATGGTATTATTGGACAATTTTTCTCTCGTTATTCAATGAGTGCTGAAACAATTGACGAATTAACAATTAGCACGGTATCTGGTATGGGTGCAAATATTATTGGGATTCTACTTGCTTTGATTACCGTAAAAATAATCAAGGACTATTCTAAAGTTGAACCATTACTAAATAAAATAAAGGACGAATCAACTACACACAACAACACCTAAAATTGCATAGGGTTTCGGTGGTTTATTACTAGGGCAGTGGTCGTAGCAAGCTCCGTCAAATCTTTGATTTGACTACGTGCTATTTCTTGATTTGTGCCAAATCAAAGATTTGCCTCGGTGGGTTATCAAATTTTTCGTATTTTTAAATCCCTACTAATTTAGTGTAGGGCGTTGTGTTCCATTCTGCACACTTATAATTGCTTCTTAATAGTTGTGGCTATACGGACATTCATGGGATAAATTCACCACCAAATACCAATTTCACCGCTTCGGACTTCTTTGCTTTACGGACATCTTGCATTGCGCAGGAAAGTTTTGTGGGGTTGCTTGCCCGCCAAGGGCAAGCTCAAGCAGCCGTTCATTTAATCCACAACCAAAACGCAATTAGGACGATTCGCAAGCAGCCAATCTCATTCGCTCTTTCGAGTGCTTGCACTCGAAAATTTTTGCCGTCAGAGCATAATTGACTGAAAAATGCTACCTTCCGATTTTTGCAATCAAAATCAAATTTCAAACTCGTCAAATTGACACCAAACTGGCAAGACTTGCAAGGCGTAATTATATCAACGGAAACACAACATAAACTATAATGCCATAGGGGTTATGTGTTGAAAGCTAAGTTTATCTCTTTCTGCAAAGTCCGCCAAATATTTGCTTTGGGCAGTGATATGTATTGATTTGTTCCAAATCAAATATCTGCCTCTGTGGGGTATCAAAATATTTGCGTAACTTAGTCCCTACGGACATATAGTCCAGAGCGTTAGCCACCATTAATATAGCATCAATGAAAAAATTTGAAATTACACTTGGGTTGACCATTTTATTTTTTGTCATCCTTAAGTTTTTTAATGTTGTTGGAGCAACCACAGTTTCCGCTTTGACAATGGGAATATTTTCTCTTTTCTATCTAATATTTAGTTTTGCACTATTTAATAATGTTCAAAATATTTTTTCAAAATCAGCTTATCAAGGCACAAATACAAAGAGAATAATTGGCTCCATAGGCTTGGGTTGGGTTCTGTCTACAATTCTATTTGGAATATTGTTTAAATTACAACTGTATCCAGGAGCAGCAGTATTACTTACAATCGGATTAACAGAAATAGGAATCATTCTGATTGTTGTTCTAATTTTATACTTTAAAAATAAAGCTGTTTTCTATTCAGATATCATTAAAAGGATTACTATCTATGGAGTAATTGGACTTATTTCATTACTTACTCCTGCTCAAACATTAATTGACATTTATTACAAAGACAATCCTGAATATGCAGAACTTTATAAGAAAGTAATAGAAAACCCAAACGATTTAGAACTATACAATCAATTCGAGGCAATGAAACTTGAAATGAGGATGAAAGAAGTTAGAGACCAAATGAAATAACAGGTGGCTAACAACCTGTAAACTCAATAAGGTTTCATCACTCAAATACTTAATTCATTTCTTGTAGCTAGTCCCGTCAAATTTTTAATTTGACTACGTGTTATCCTGATTTGCTAGCAAATCAAAAAGTTTGTCTAAGTGGGTTATCAAAATTTTGTACTTTTAAATCCTTACTGAAGTTTACAGTAAGCGTTGGCAATAATTAAAAAAAACAAAACTATGGGAATATTTTCAATGTTCAACAAGAATAAAAACAAAGAGACATCTACAAATTCAGAAACGAACTTTAAAGAACATTTAATTGACAACTTTTTTATTGTAAAACTTCCTATTGATTGGATACCTTATAAAAGTGATAGATTTAGAGCAAAGACAAAAAATGGAAAACTTCAAATGTCAATTATTAATTATGCAAATCAAACAGGAGAAATTGAAGTTAATTCTGATTTTTTCAAAGAATTAAAAATAGACCTTTATGCTAAATTTGTTACTGAAGGTGGATATGAACCTTATGATGATTTAATAGTAACAAATGACTTTATAAGTAAAAGTTTCAAAGTTGATGATGAAACTCAATATTATTTAACAACAGCAAGGAATGTTAATGGTCGTGGAATAATTACAGAAATTATTATTCGTGAATTTGATGATTATAGTACAAATATGACTTCATTACTACAAGAAATTTCGTAACTATTCAGGAGGCTTTTCTGTTATTTTTCAAAAATCAGAAAATTTCATAAGTTATCCACAAAAAAGGTTTCGTATGCTCTAAAATCGATAAGGTTATACACACGTGTTGAAAAGTTGGGGATAATAAATAGCTGAATATCAGCAATATCAGAACAATATTATATAAAATTTGTATAACCAATTTTTATAGCGTTTGAATCTTTCACTCCTCAGTAAAAAAGAGCTAATAACAATACTTCAAGCCGTACTGGCTAGAAATGAAGCGTTGAGCAAACAGGTTGTTCAATTGGTAGGAAGAGTTGAAGAACTTGAGCTGCAGGTAATTGAATTAAAAGCAAAAAAGGACAGTACCAATAGCTCTATTCCTCCCTCACAAGATCAAAACAGTGCACAAAGAAATCGAAGTTTACGAAAAAAGAGTACTCGAAACAAAGGCGGACAAAAGGGACATAAAGGGTACACACTTGAAATGACCCAAACGCCAGCTAAGACCATTGATTATGTACCTAAATTTTGCCGCCAATGTGGTGAAGACTTAGAACGCTTGTCTAGTATATGTGCAGAACGCAGACAGGTTGTTGACATTCCCCCTATAAGCCCAATTTATACAGAACATAGAGCTTACAGCAAGACTTGCCAGTGTGGCTATGTTACAAAAGGCAATTTTCCAACCAATGTGAAAGCTCCTATACAATATGGTGCAGGGGTAGAAAGCCTTGCAGCTTATTTTTCGGCAAGGCAATATTTGCCTTATCGAAGAATGAAAGAATGTTTTCAGGATTTATTTGGTGTAAGTATTAGCGAAGGTAGTTTAGTAAGTGCTGTTAGGCGTATGGCTCATAAGTCTCTACCCATTTACCATAGGATAAAACAGAACATTACTCACAGCCCAGTAGTTGGTGCAGATGAAACCGGAGCTAAGGTTAATGGTAAAAAGGCTTGGTTTTGGACTTGGCAAGATGCAAAAAATACATTTATTACCGTAAGCGATACTCGAGGGTTTGCACATATTAACCAGCTTTTTCCTCAAGGACTTACAACCAGTATTTTAGTAAGTGACTGCTGGGCTGCACAATTAAAAACCCCAGCAGCAGGGCATCAATTATGTATGGCTCATCTGCAACGAGAGCTTAACTTTTTTATTGAGTTATATGATGACCGGTGGGCTAAAGACTTAAAAAAACTACTGCTTTTAGCACAACAGTTTAAAAGTGAAATTAGTGATTACAATAAAGAAAGTCCCAAGAGAAGCCAATTAGAATGCCGCCTTGAAAAACTACTGGCTTATGATATAGACAAGCAGCCTATTAAAATAAAGCCTTTTCAAAAACGGATCATAAAGTACAAAAATTACTTATTCCCGTTCTTATATCATCAAGGGGTGCCAGCTGACAATAATGCTTCAGAACGAGCTATTAGAAATGTAAAAGTTAAACAGAAAATATCTGGGCAGTTTTTAAGTCAGAACAACGCATCGGACTTTGCTATCATAAGATCAGTAATAGACACAGCTATCAAAAATGGAGTGAATATCTTTAATAGCCTCAAATTAGTTGCTAACTTGGCTCCTGAATAGTTACGATTTTTGTAAGTTTTGAAACCTAAAACGTAACTTACTGTTAACCTGAGGAGTTCGACCTCAGGAATACTTTAGGCTCTATTTAAGTGCAAGTGTCATACAAAAAACATCACTCAAAATTCGAGTAGTTACCTCCAATTAATTTTTACGAACCTTTTGTTTTTGACAAATTCTTTAGGCGTTTTCTCTAAAATTTCTACTCTTAGGGCATCTACCAACGCATCTTTAGAAAAAGAATGATGTATAACAATACTCACTTCTCTTATGGGTTTGGGTTCAGTAAATTCGATATTACAACCCGCATCATTTTTGTTAATTGCCATTTCTGGTACCAATGTGAACCCTCCATAATTATCAACCATTTTTTTTAGAGCCTCAATTGAACCACTTTGAAATTTAATATTTTTATTATTATCTGTGTTATTACATATATTTAAAACTTGATTTCTAAAACAATGTCCACTTTTTAAAAGCCATACATTATCTAAGTTTTCTATTTCCTTTGCAGTGATAGTTTTCCTCTTTTTATGAAAGTCCTTTTTCTGTCCATAAAACACGAATGGCTCGTTATACAGTTTTATTTCTCTAATAAATGGCTCATTCAATGGAGTAACTAATATTCCAACGTCTATTTCTTTCTTTTGCAGGGCTGTTATAATATTAGAAGTTTGCATTTCATCAATTTTTAGCACCGTGTTTGGGTATTTCTCAGAAAATGAACCTGAAATTAATGGAATTAGATAGGGAGAAATTGTTGGAATTACACCAATTTTAAAAACGCCATCCATATTATCTAACTCTTTGCTTACCATATTTTTTAAATCGCTTACTTCACGTAAAATTATTTCGGCTTTTTTTATAAACATTACTCCTAAATCGGAGGGCTCAAAAGGCGATTTACTTTTGTTAAAAATAGAAAATCCTATTTCGCTTTCTAACTTGCTTACTTGAATAGTAATGGTTGGCTGAGTTACAAAACATTTTTTGGCAGCAGTTACAAAATGCCTATAGGTATTTAAGGCAATTACATATTCTAATTGTTGTATAGTCATTGATATAGATTTAATCTATACAAACATAGAAATTATTAATTTGATTAATATGTTGATTACTTATAATTTTGCATCATATACACTACATAAAAGCATTAAAAATGAAAAAACTATCAGCATTTATCATGTTGTTATCACTTCTTGCAGCTTGCAATAACGAAGGTGGTAACAAATCAACAGACGGGGTTTCAGGGGCAACCATTTCTAAAAAAAGCAACCTAAATAAGCGAGATGCCACTAATAGCGACTGGTGGCCTAATAGATTAAATTTAGATTTACTACGCAAGCACTCCGCATTAACAAACCCTATGAATAAAGATTTTGATTATGTAAAGGAGTTCAAAAGTTTAGATTATAAAGCGTTAAAGAAAGACCTACGTGCACTTATGTCAGACTCTAAGGATTGGTGGCCAGCAGATTATGGAAGTTATGCAGGTTTTATGATTAGAATGGCTTGGCATAATGCAGGTACCTATCGTTCGGGCGATGGACGTGGAGGTTCTAGGTCTGCTCAACAGCGGTTTGCACCACAAAATAGCTGGCCAGATAATGCCAATTTAGATAAAGCTAGAAGATTACTTTGGCCCATAAAGA
>JAKISE010000001.1 GCA_021648745.1 Cyclobacteriaceae bacterium | reverse complement strand
TTGAATTTAGCCACTTTTTTATAATCGAAATTGGCAAAAACTTTACGGTACCCCTCCCGCTTTTTTAATACTGTTGCCCAGCTTAGCCCTGCCTGTGCTCCTTCTAAAATAAGAAACTCAAAATGGATGGTATCGTCATGATTAGGCACACCCCATTCATCATCATGGTATTTTTCGTAGGCATCAAACGAGTTTTGTGCCCATTGGCAAGTTGGTTTGTTTTTCATAATTTGGTAAACTTAATCCGTAGGAAATAATGATTTATCAATATTCGGAATTACTTGAAGTGCATTTTTATAGTAAATCTTCCGAAGCACTTCATCGTCCAAATCTAAGCCGTACATCTTCCAATACGCATGGTACTTTTTATAATACGGAAAATATTCATCGGCAGTTTCCAGTACTCGGAAATATGTATAATACTCTTTGGGTTTCCATGAATCTTTGCCAAACATTATTCGGTTTTGGTACTCGGTTAAAAAGGCCTTAGCGGCTCTTGGCTGCCGACCTAACTCCGCAATAACAGCTCCAATTTCTGCATACATATTAGGAAATTTATCCATTAAGGTGGCAAGTGTGGCTAAGTCGTTTGCATACCAACCTAAATGGGCATTGATAAACGTGGTATTAGGGTGTTTGGCAAAAATAGAGTGCTGCTCAGCTATAATGGTTTCCCACGAAGGCGTTTCCGTAGCGTATCTTTTACGGCCAGGGCGCAATTCTAGTTCTAGCCAACGTTCATTATTAGCATCATGAGATCCCCAAAATGGCTTGGGGTCTGCTGCATGAATTAAAACCGGAATGCCAAGTTCTCCACACTTCTCCCAAACGGCATCTATTCTAGGGTTATTTATGTGCACCCTATTGCCCTTGCTGTCTTTATTATCCATCCCTTGGCTTTTGTAAATTTTGAGCCCATTAGCACCTAGTTTTACATCTGCTTCAATTTGCTTTACTGTATTTTCGGTCCAGTTGGGGTCATCTATAGTTTTAAGGTTGATGTTGGTAAAAACAATAAACCGACTAGGGTAATTTTTGTGTACATTATCTAAGCTCCCTTTTAAATGGGCATCACTTCCTCTTCCACGACCACTTAGGTTAATCATCACCTTTAAGTTGAGGCTGTCCATATCAGCCACTAGTTTGCTTAAATCTTGGGTAGGCATATTAAATTGATGATTGTGCACATCAATAAATGGGTATTTTGCTTTCGTAATGGGGTGTTCAGGCACAACTAGTGTAGAAGGCGGGTTATAGTCCTCGAACTCCATATTTTGAGCAAAAGATGGAATAGAGGCCATGATTGCTAAGAGCACAATTGCCATTTTAATTGAGTATAATTCTTTCATAGTATATAAAAGTAGTGGATTAATCCAAAAAAGTTTAATTGTTGAAACGTTGATTTCAATAGCATGTATTCTTTTACGGAATGAATAATTTCGATGGATAAATAGCGTTATCTTTATTAATCGAAGTCAAAACCACCTCTTAATGAAAAAACTATTTCTAACCCTATTCCTTGGCACTCTCTTTCTACATTCTACCTTCTCGCAAGACGAAGAAATTAATGTAGCAGGATTGGTATTTCTTAATTATACTGGGTCTTCACCCAAAACCATTCGATCTGGCAAAACCGTTGTTTTAGTTAACACAACCAAAGTGTTAGCGGAACAAACTTTTAATAAAAGCGCTGAGCCTTTAATAGAAGAAGCGCAAAAAGTATTTGCTAAAGCTGGAATTGATGTGGTAGGGTATTATAGCTTAAAGCAAGTTTTTGCAGGGAAAGATAGTCAGTATGGGTTTTCCGAAGCGTGGAGGAAGCGGGAGATAAAAAATATCATAGTGTTAAGCCGCGTGGTGTATCAAAAAAAGAATAAGGAGGTTACTCGATACGTGATTTTAGCGTCCACTTTTAATGGAAAACCATCGTTGTACACTAACGGGCAAGTTGGTTGGAAAGCCCAAGGAAAAGATTTTGATAAAGTGCTTTCTAAGGTGGCTAGTGCTGCTAATAAATATGACCGTAAAAATTTGCTCGTCAATGACTCTCCTGAATTTTTTGATGATGTAAAAATGGTTTGGGGCGAGCACGTTGAGGGTTATTTAACCGATCTTGACTTCGGAAAAATGGCTGTTCCAAAATTTAAAATAGTAGACATTCCTAATCCAAAACCGGGCGGTGCTATAAATAATTTGGTAGCCAAGCAAGTAACAGAGTCGAACACACTCAATGCCAAAAACAATAAAGTACTAGAAGAAAAAATGAAAGGCTATGACTATGCCTACGAATTGGTGGACCCAACTATTTCAGGGATCGATTTGAGTAAAAATGGCTTTAGCTATGTGTTATTAAGGCTTTATGCACCAGGCATAGACATAAAGAGGTTGCTGAATTATAAATATAATGAAGATCAGGATACATACTCCACTCAAATTTATAAGGATGGTAAATTAATCGTGAGACGGATTCCTGCCAATGGGTTGGTGTATAAATACTATATTAAACATTTACGTACAGGCAATGTGTATTTAGGTCCAAAATGGGATGCAGACGAAACGTGGGGAGAGGCGCTTGACCATCTGTTGTATAATGTGAAAGTGGAAATGAAAAGGTAATTAGGTCTGCTGAAAAAGTTCCAAGTAAGTTAGCTACGAACGAACAAAGCGAAGATGTATAATGATACTTTGAGCTGAAGTTTGTGAAGTAGATGGCAGCGATAGCGTGCTTGGGGCTAACGCATTTTTTAAGAAAAACTCGTTTTCTTAAAAAATCAGATGCAAGGGTTTTGAATGGATTTAATTAAACCCCTTGCACTACTAGTTAGACGCCTTGTATCTACACCCACTAAATTCCATGAATAATACGGGTTAAGTGTTTTTCAGCAAACCCTAATTAGTTTTTATTGACTACTGGCCTTGTGGGCGGAAAATTCATGTGAATTTTCGGGGTTAATAACTCATCCTTTTTTTCTAAGTTATTGTTTTATGCTAGGGGTATTTGGTTCTTCCAAAACTACCAATGCCAACATACTATGCTTTGTTTGATTGAACCCTAATTTCCAATGTTGATAATTTATTCATTCGCCACCAAGCCAACCCTCCATAGCAAACGCCTAATAATAAAAGGTGGGCTAAGTTATACTGGATATCGATTATGGATGCATTTTTATACACAATGCCAATATAGGCTTCTAATACAGGCGTAGTTGGAAGTATAAATGCAAATGCTTGAATCACTGGGTTAAGTGTAAACAATGGCCAGCTATAGCCCGATGCTAAAAAGATTGGATAGGAGCTAAAAGCAAAGAATTGCAATGCCCAAATTTCTTTAGAAAACAAGGTGCCGAAAAAGGTACCAAACAGGGCCAACACTAAAAAGAACAAAGTGAGTAAAACCACCAATAAACTGATACTTCCATTAATAGGTAAATCAAGTACATGGTAATTTACCACATGAAAAAACAAGGAATAAGCCGCGTACAAAATCAAGAAGAAAAGAGATTTTCCCCAAATTGACTTCCATAGATAGCCTCTGCTTTGCTTGAGCCAATCGCCCACCGTTTTTTGCTCGCGTTCACGAGCAATACTCTCAGTCATTCCGATTAAAAATGTTTGTTGCAAAATGAGTAATAATAGACCTGGCAATAAAAACCCTCCATAGGTAGATGGCAGTACAAATAAGGTATGGTCATCAATAGAAATTGGCATTGCTCGATCTAAGCTTTGAGTGCTATTACTACCGTGCATTTGATAATACTTCAACCGCACGCCAGCACCAATAATCAGCGCTATTTCGTGCACTGTTTGGTTAATATCATTGGAAGGCAAGAACCGAGAAGTGTTTAAAAACATTTTTACATCAGTACCATTAATACCTTTTAAATCAGCTTCAAAGTTTTTAGGAATAGATATAATGCCTTGCACCTTGGTGTGCAAAAACTGCGATTTGGCTTCATTCATATCCTCTGTTACAATGGCCACTTCCACAATTTGAGATTCATCAATCATTCGAATGAAAGTTCTGCTTGCATCAGAATGATCATTATCAACAATAATGATAGGGACTTCTTTCTCAGTTTTATTAATGTAAATACTTCCGTAAAAAAAGGCATAGAAAATGGGAGCAAACAACAAAGACAGAATTAGAGTGTGGTCTTTAGCGACTCGTGAGGCTTCCCTCAACATTAGCTTGATTAACGTGTTTTTAGTGCTCATGTTGAAGTTTTAAAATTTTCGTATTTTTTATTTTTAAAACTGCAAACGCTATTGAATATGGAATTAGAATAAACCAACCTAAGTGGATGAGATTTGGAAGCAAGCTATTCCACCCAGCGTCCATTTGGTAGACCTTGAAGAAACCCATTAAGAAAGGTGTATATGGCATTAAGCTAGCATAAAACTGATCGTACCAAGGCATTGCCCATTTAGGAAAAGTGAACCCACTAAACACAAATGCCGGAGATGTGTAAAACAAAGCCAAATCGGAAGCCATTAACGCTTCCTTAAAAATGACAGATACCATTATACCAATGGCCAAACAGGCTAAAATCAATAATGAAAACAAGACAACCAAAGGCACTACATCTGCATTTATAGGAATGTTAAATACCGCATAAAATACCCCAAACATTAACACCACATTAATAAGTCCTATGATAAAATGAGGCAGCGTTTTACCCATTAATAATGTCATTGTAGAACCCTTACTCATTTGGAGCAGTTCATTATACGTATTATTCTCCCATTCACTATTTATGATTAAAACCGCAATCATAATCAGCATCATTTGGAAACCAACCGTCATTAAACCTGGCACTAAATAATTTTGATAATTATAAGTTGGGTTGTATAAGGAGTTTACGTGTAACCGAATGGGATTAGCCAAATTCATTGCTGTTTCTGGCTCAACACCCGTTGCTTTAAATCGTTCTAAAAGAATGCCAGCATTAATGGTGAGGGTAACCTGTGCGAAGGCCTTATACAGCATCGAACCAAAAATAAGATTAGAGGTATTCCTATAAAAAGTTACCGTGCTCCCCTTGAACGATTTTAAGTTAGATTCAAAGTTTTTAGGAATGTGTACCGCTCCGTGAATCTCATTCGTTCGCGCTAAATTTTCTATATCATTAGCTGAGTTTGGGCTAGCCACAATCGTAACCATTGGGCTCGATTGGTACTGCCTAATTAAAAATCGAGAAAGCTCCGTTTTGTCTTCATCCCAAACAGCTATAGGTATATTTTTTAAGCCTTGCGAATTGTAAATAAAAGAATAAAGTAAAAATAAGATGGGCGGAAAAACCAGCAGAATAATAAAGTACGAGCGCTTGGAAGCAATGATTTTAAACTCACGAAGAGTGATTTTCCAAATCGCTTTCATACCAACTACAGCTTAAAGCCAACGGTCATTCCGGGTAATAATCCTTCTAATTCTTCTTCGGGCTCCAAGTGTATTTCGAAGGTTTTTAAATCGAAGCTGCCTCGTTGGTTGGTTGGGGTCCAATCGGCATAATCGAGCATAACATTGAGATGGGTAATTTTGAATTTTACGAATTTATCTTTTTCGGTTACACCAGGCACAGTGCCTTCTAAAATGGCTCCCAACTTAATGTCCTTTAAAAGGTCTTGTTTTACTTGAAGCACCACATGGAGGGTTTCCTTTTTTTGAACCGTAGCTAATGGGTAGCCCATCATAATCACTTCGCCTTCATCAATACCTACAGAGCTAATAATGCCATTGCACGGAGCAATAATTTCAAGATTTTCTCCAATAGTTGAAGTAAACAAATGCGCATTTTTTGCTTGCTCTACCAACGCCTCCGCTGCTTTAATGGCTTCGGGTCTGGCACCGTGTAAAAGCAAATCATAGCGAGCCTTAGCTGCGTTCATTTCTTTTTGAGCCGCTTTATATTTAAATTCTGCTAAATCATGCTCCTCTCCAGCAATTACTGAATCTTTATACAGGGCATCCATTCGCTCCCACGTTTTTTTTGCTAACGTATATTGATCTTGGGAAATAAGGTATATATTCTTAGCCGCAGCCTTTTCTTCAGACCTACTTCCGTCTTTTAAAAGCTTTAGTTGCGCTTCGGCAGCATCCACAGCGGCTTTACTTTGCCCTGTAAGGGCATCTACCTCTTTGGGTTTCATTCTAGCCAGTACCTGCCCTTTAGCTACTGTATCTCCAAGCGCAAAACTCTTGCTCATTAATCTTCCTGGAATTTCGGAGGCTACATCTACGTATTCAGCCTCTACCATGCCAACGGTTAAATGTTGAGCAGGAGAAATGCTGTTTTTAAGCCAAAATATGGAAGCAAAAACAATAACTGCTGTGGGCACCAATAAAGGCCAATATTCTTTAATTTGTTTCTTCATATAAGGTTATGAATTCATTGAGTTCTCCTCTTAATTTATACAGTTCTACCAAGGCAATATAATACGTGTAAAGTGCTGTGAGTTGCGCCAAATGTGCATCATCTACCAATAAATGTGCATCAACCACTTCACTTGATTTCATAAGCCCGTGGCTATATTGTTTTTGAATGGCATTAAAACTGGCCTTCATTAACTCAAATGTTTTGGTTTCGCTTTCATAAATAGTGCGCGAGTTCTTGGCTTTATTATAACTATTTTTAATGGCCAAGTTAATATCGTTGGCAATTAGGGTACTGGCCATAGAAGTTTGCTCCTCCATTAGCTTTGCTGCCCTTGTTCTATTTACATGTTTATTGCCACTGTAAATATCCCATTTCATTTGCACACCAACCATCCAAGGAGGTGTAATTACAGGTAAATTTTGTTGATAAAGTTGCACTTCGCCAATGGCAAAAATATTAGGCAAATACCCAGATTTAGCAATGGAGCTATTCGTATTGGCTATTTGCTGGTTCTGCGAATTTATTTTTAAAATAGGCGAATATGCTAAACTTTTCTCAGCAGATTGTTCCTCTTCTAACTGAAATGCTACGTATTTAAAATCACTGCTCAGTATTATGGTAGTATCTACAGGAATATTTAATAAATTTTTATAAGCAGATAAGGCCGTTTGTAAATCATTTTCTGCCAAAGTAAGTTTTGTGTTTGCTCCAGCAAGAGCCGCTTGTGCACCTAGTTTATGATAGGAAGGAATTATCTCTTGCTCTACCAACTTAGTGGTGTTGAACTCGTGTTTTTCCATTGCTTTAACCGAAGCCTTTCTTGCTTTAAGCACATCTTCGAAAAGTACTATGGTAAAATATTGAATAATGGCTCGTTGTATAATAAGGTCGCTCGTTTGCTGGTATAATTGTTGAGATATGGCATACTCTGAGGCTGCAACGGAGTTTAGGCCTTTCAGCTTTCCTCCCATAAAAATGGGCTGAGTAACAGTTACCCCAGCCATAAAATAATCTTGGTAAGCAACACGGGCATCAAAATCTGGATATAAATTATTTAGTGTAGTAGCTGATGAATTATAGAGTGTTTCCTTTTGGTCTGGTGTGAGTGGAGCCCCTCCTGCACCCTGTTTAACTAAATCTATGGTATTTACATTTTGATTGGCCAACCCATCTACAAAAGACATTTGCACCGAACTCATATCGATTCTAAGTTCTTCTCCTAAGTGTGTAAAACCTCCTACTATACTTACTGTGGGCAAGTAATTAAACTTTTCTGCTTTATAATTATGTTTGCTTGCTTCGCTACTCTTTTTATTGGTTCGAATACGAAGGTTTTGATTTTTAGCAAGATTAATAGCACTGCTAAGTGTTAATTCTTGTGCAAAACTTACCATTGAAGAAATTAAGAGAATTAGTACAAATACAGATGGTTTGGTCATAGCAAATCAAATGTATTAAAGTATCTTCTATAACTCAAATAATGATATGAATAGGTTTAAAATAACTGCGTAAGCAAGCTCACTCCAAACCCAATTAAAATAATTCCTACTATTTTATTTAAAATGCCAATGGTCCTGAGCGTTAAAAATCTTTTCAACTTTTGCGCTAAAAACGATTTAGTAATATCTGTGGAAAGAATAGTTGCTAATACACCACTAAAAAACAATAGTTTTTGATGACCAGTGTATCCGAAATTGATCTCCACAATGGAAACCAAACTTAGCCAAAATATAACCGTGGAAGGATTAAATAGGTTAAAGAGGAATCCAGTTCCTACGCTTTTAATCTTTCCTTCTGGCGTGTGATTTTCAGATTTTGTGTTGATTTTCGGATTCTTAAAAAAAGAGAATAATCCAAAAATAATTAAGAGACTCACTCCAGTTACACCTGCCCAAAAACGCACATCAGGGTTTTCTAGTAACGATGTAATGCCCTTCAGTATCATTACCACATATAAAATATCTGCAATAGAAATGCCAATCGCTACTAATACTGCTTGTTTAAACCCTTTTTCTATGCTTGTTTGAATTAACAGAAAAAAGGCAGGGCCAATGGAAAATATGAAAATGAGGCCAAAGGCCAAGCCGTTAAAAAATGGTAACATTTGCTGAAGTTAAGAACATCAAATATAAATGTTCTTAACAATTTTTCTTATGAAACTCAGGTTTAGAAACTTCCTAAAATGTGGATGCACGATACTTATTATACAAGCACCAAGTTACTAATAAACTAAAGAATATAATGATTAGAATAAGGGTTGCCATTGGTTGATTAAAAAAGACAAGCAACGATATGAGCAAAAGGGCAATTGATACTAAAAGTAAAATACTTGTTGTAGAGAGCATTTTCCCTAATTTCTCAAACCAATATTTTTCAAAATTGGTGGTCTTATTAATACTTTCTTTAAGATTTGGAGCAAGTGCTACCCCAATAATTATAAACATTACCCCTTCAGAAACAATAAATACTACCAATAGCAAGGTGCCAAATTGTAGTATGCCAATTCGTTGAATAATATGCTCAAAACTGAGCCCTACCAACCAAGTGGTTACATCCATTATGCCTATACTAATTATGATGGAAAGGATTATTAGCAAGGTGGTTCGAACAGATACTTCTATAAACAACCGAAAGCCTGAAGCACCAAGAATCTTACGTAAGCCTAGTTTTTCTGCGTTTCCAAATCCTCTTTTTGTTAGATAAATAGAAAAGGTAGAAACAGAAAAAAGTATAATTAACAGTTCTAGGACTAAAATCAGAGCCATCCCCTGATTTGAATTAATACTTTGGTGGACACTAAATAGAAAAACACCAAAACTGATGGCCGATGACATACCTCCAACCTGCACCCATAAGGAGGGTTTTAAAGCAAGGAGCTCATTAAGCACATTCTGTAAAGGTTTTTTAACCACATGTATCTATTGACAATTACTATACCTTACTATTAGAAAAATACAATAATGCCTCCTACAACACCAAAGAGCAAACTTATGCTGAAATATTAAAAAAGGAATCCAATATCAGTCGTTCACAATCGGACGAAACAAATTAGGACTGATCGGGTTTTAACCACTTTAATACCGAAACTGGGGTATAAGATTTTAAGCCGTCTATTAGATCAGATGGATCTACATTTTCTAATACCATAGCTCGGTTTTGTAGCTTCAAAAACCCTTCGGCAACCATTACATCTAACTGTGTTAATAATGAATTGTAAAACCCATTTATATTATAAAGGCCAATTGGTTTTTGGTGCAAACCGAGTTGTGCCCAAGTAAGCATTTCGCTTACTTCTTCGAGTGTTCCAAAACCACCTGGCATAGCTATAAAAGCATCAGAAAGCTGTTCTATTTTTTGCTTCCGTTCGTGCATAGAGTCAACCAAAATAAGTTTACTCAAGGCAACGTGACCGACTTCTTTTTTATTCAAAAAATGAGGTAAAACACCAGTTACTTCTCCTCCTGCATCGAGTGCGGCATTGGCAATTTTCCCCATTAAGCCAATATTACCACCTCCATATACTAAGTGAAAGCCATTGGCCCCTAGGTAAGCTCCTAATTCAATTGCTTTTTGCTCATAAATCGGGTTGGCTCCTGAGCTTGAACCACAGAATACGGCAATGGACTTAATTGTCCCCACTAGGCTCCAGAGAACATACCTAGTAATCCAACCATATTAAGTAGTACGAGTAAAATCACTACAGGAATAATATACTTAAGCATTATCACAAATACTTTAGAAGGAACTATGCCCATATATGATTTATTAAAGCCTTCAGACCCTTCACTAATGTGTTTTACAACTGTGTTGATATCCAGTACCCAGCCCACGTAAACACTGGTCATTAAGGCTACCACCACAATAAAGAATGTACCAAACACAGTGTCTAAAATATCGAAGAAACCTGTAACTGTAGCTCCTTGGAACCAAGGCATTGTCATTTCATTAAAGAAGTTACCATCAATGGCTGTAAGTGCAGAAGGAATACCTACAACAAAAGCTAATATGCCTACTACCCAAGCTGACTTTTTACGGCTCCATTTTTTCTCATCCATAAAATAAGAAGCCGGCACTTCTAAAATAGAAATGGAAGAAGTTAATGCAGCTACAGAAAGTAATAAGAAGAACAATCCACCGACAATGTTGCCAAATGGTATTTGGGCAAAAATGGCAGGGAGCACTTGAAAAGTAAGCGTAGGGCCTTGACTTGGCTCCATTCCAAAAGCAAATACTGCAGGAAAAATCATAAAGCCTGCTAATAAAGCTACACCAGCATCCATTGCGCCAATCCATAAACCGCTAGTAATAATATTTGCTTTTTTCGGTAAATAAGAACCGTAGGTTATCATAATTCCCCAACCAATACTCATAGAGAAAAACGCTTGAGACAATGCAGTTAGAAAAGTGTTAGGAGTTACTTTCGACCAGTCAGGAATTAGATAAAACTCAATACCGGCCATAGCTCCAGGCAAAGTCATGCTTCGTAGTGCTACTAACAGAAGAAGCACGAATAACATAGGCATAAGTATTTTAGATGCCTTTTCGATGCCCCCTGAAATTCCACCCAGTACAATTAATACGGTGAGTACCATAAACACAGCGAATAGCGGTAAAACAATAGTCGGGTTTTGAACAAAGGCAGCAAATGATATGTCCACATTAAATACCGAAGTAAAAATATAGCCAACTGCCCAGCCACCAATTACGGCATAATAGGTGAGTACGAAAAAGCTAATGGATAATGCCAGAATAGGGGACAACATCCAAAATTTATTGGCTTTAGTGTTTTTAAAAGCTCCTACCGTACTACTACCTGCAAAGCGGCCTAGACCCATTTCGGTAAATAATAAAGGCACACCAATGAGCACAACGCAAAAGATATAGATAATTACAAAAGCTCCTCCACCATTCTGACCTGTGATGTATGGGAAACGCCAAATATTACCTAAGCCTACTGCTGAACCAGCTGCGGCCATAATAAATCCAAATTTCGATCCCCACTGGTCTCTTTCTCCTCCTGCTTGTGCTGCCATTATTTTATCTGTTTATTCCAAAAGTGATTGTCATTCCGAATTTGTTTCAGAATCTGTTGCTTAGACCCTGAAACAAGTTCAGGGTGATTTTTTATTTTTCCAAGCGGCAATTTCATAAAATGCAGGCTAAATCCAAAATTTAACTTATCTTCTTTTGAAGAGCGGCAACTTGGTTTGATACAATTTCTAATTGATAAGATTTTTAACTGCTTTTATTAGCTCTTTTGTTGGATCCAGCAGTTTGTACACTTCCTCTTTAGAGTATTCAACAAAATTTTCGTAATCACCAGTGTGCCTTTTATTAAACAAATGAGAATAGAACTTGCCTAGTTCATTATCAATAAGGGCTGTTTTTACAAAATGTAAACCAAACATTTGTCTAACACCACTATGGGTTTGAGCACCTATCTCGTTTTTAACTAAAAGAGAGGTAATGGCATAATAAAGTCTATTAATTGCCCCGTTAAACATACCGTTCTCAAGTAATAAATTTACTTCTAACAGTGTTTCATTTGCTCTTTCTAACCGATAGGCAACAATATCTCTGCGTTCTTTATCCGTCATAAAAGCACCCCATCTTTTTTTACATTTTCATAAAATGGCGTTACTATTCGAGGGTTTTCCCATTGCTCTTTCGAATAAATTAAAGGACTAATGATTCTGCCAGTATCGAATTCAATATCGTAAAGAGGGTATGATATTTTTCTTTCGTCCTCCCAAGAAATCTTCTTTTTATCAACAAGAATCAACAAATCAATATCTGAATCGTCTCTATAATCGCCTCTCGCATAAGAGCCATATAGTATAACAATAGCAGTAGGGTCAATGGAATGGACCTTGTTTTTTATTCGCTCTATGATGCTTTCTTTAGACATTCTATAGCAAATCTACCTATTTTATACCATTTTTATTTTGAAGAGCGGCAACTTGGTTTGATACAATTTCTATTCCTTCGTCAAAGCTGTGCGGAGCATATCCTAACCCCTTTACGGCTTTATCAATAATAAACCCTGTTTTCGCTGGCCGTTTGGCTGGCTGACTAAATGTAGAAGAGTCTGCTCTTGAAATTAGACTACCATCTAAATTAAAATAATCACGTACTTTAATAGCCATATCGTAAGGGGTTAACATATCTTTTCCCGAAATATTATAAATTCCTGTGGCTTGTTGATTAACTATAAGATAGCAACCCATAGCCAAATCTTCGGCCAAAGTAGGGGTGCGCCATTGGTCGTCCACAACATTAATAGTCTTGCCTGATTCGAGGCTGTTCTTTACCCACAGAATAATATTTGATCGGCTCATATCGGAAACTACCCCATACACCAAAACAGTACGAGCCATTGCCCATTTTAATTTTGAGTTAACAATGATATTTTCTGCAGCAAGTTTTCCTTCTCCATAATAATTAACCGGTGCGGGAGTTTCTTCTTCTGATAAAGGCCCTTTTGAGCCATCGAAAATAAAATCGGTGGAAAGGTGAAGCAGATAGCAATTATGTGTTTTACAAGCCTCCACCAAATATTTTACGGAGTTTACATTGGCATTCCAGCCAGCTTCTTTTTCTAATTCACATTGATCCACATTGGTCATCGCAGCTGTATTAATTACTGCATTGGGTTGGTGCTTGGTAAAAGCAGAAATAACATCTTCTTTATTAGTGATATCCAGCGTTTGATAGGTGTAGCCTTCTTTTATAGGTAACCTATTTTTACCTCTTGCTGTAGCAATGAGTTCGTGCTCCCCTTTATTAAGGATGAGTTCCACTAATTTTTGACCCAAAAGGCCATTAGCTCCTGTGAGTAATATTTTCATTTATATATAAAGTGGGCACAAAGACAACAAGGCACTAAGTTCCACTAATTTTTGTAATTAATTCCTTCGCTACGCTGTGCAAACTTCTAATTATTTATTTTATCTTCTAAAACCGGATATTTATAGCCGTATTTTGCAGTAACCTCTGTTTTTGGTATTTCTATGATTTCCAGTGTCATAAAAATATCTTCAATTGGTTTGTCAGCAACACCTGTTTGAGCCATGGCAATTTTATCAACTACATCAATGCCTTCTAGCACTTGCCCAAAAACAGTGTACTCAAAGTCTAAACTAGGATAACCACCCACTGAGGTATATATGGCTATTTGTTCAGGTGTATATTTTTTGTCCAAGTTCAATGCTGTATATGCTGAAATCTCTTCTTTTAACTCGATTAAAATTTGTTGAAGTTCGTTCATTCGACCCTGTTCTTGCATTAATAGCAGGGTGTCTCGTAGAGGAAGGTTAGCTTCGCTTTGCAAATATCGCCCAGCTGCATAATTTAATTTAGTTAAGTCTGTATGCATCTCTTTTTCTGTGTACATACGGCCATGTACAATATAAAACTGAGTGCTACTTTTTCGTTCTGGGTTAACATTATCTGGCTGCCTTGCTGCAGCTAAAGCCCCTTTGGCATGTAAATGGTGGGTAGTTATTTCGGAAGGAATAAGCCGTTTGCTTTCATTAGAAAAACCCGGCTTTGAGCCCAAATCTCCACCTTGAATCATAAAATTGCTCATAACTCTATGAAAACTAGTGCTATCATACAATCCTTCTTCTGCCATTGATAAAAAACTCTCCTTGTGCTTGGGGGTATCTTCAAATAATAAAACGGTTATGTCTCCAAGGCTTGTATGGATTTTTACTAGCGAATCCATATTTTTATCGCCATCTGAACAGCTTATTGCCATGAATGCAAGAGCCATGTAAAGGAGGAGCTTAGTAGCTGTATGCATATTCTTTTTGAATTTTCTTTTTCGACATCTTTTTAATCGTAATTGTTATTTTAATATCCTCCAAGGGTTTATTACGTCTATCCTTTTTTTGCTCAGCAATTTTCTCTACCACTTCAATACCTTTTATCACCTCTCCGAATACAGTATAGTTTCCGTCCAAAGAATGATAGCCATCTTTGTTTTCAACAATAAAAAATTGAGAGCCGCTGGATGCTTTTTCTGGATTTGACCGGTCGGGCTCTCTGGCTGCTGCAATTGCTCCTTGTCTATGCGTTAATTCTTTCACAAGCTCAGCTGGCACAGAGTAATCAGGCCCACCAAGTCCATCGTTTGATTTATCATCATCCTTAGTGTTTGGATCTCCTCCTTGAATCATAAACCCATCAATTATTCTGTGAAAAGTAGTGCCATCATAAAAGCCTTCTTTGGCTAGTTTTAAAAAATTAGCTTTATGCTTTGGAGTTTTATCAAAGAGAAGTAAGGAAATGTCTCCAAAATTAGTGTGAATTATTACTACTTGATCCTTACCTTTTGGACTTTCTCCAAAGAAGAAGGCTAGCATTAATGTAATGATGGATAAATTCATTTTTTCAGAAATACTTTAGAAACATTTATGGATAGGTTCATAAATAGCAATTTGCTATTAGCATTTCTTTCGACATGGTAGGCCGCATCTGAAATTAATCCCGATAATTTTTGAAATTGATCAGTTGAAATGACTTTTCCAAAATTGGAGGCAAATGATTTTTCATCACCCTCAACCCGAAATAATTTGTCTTGTGTGGTGCTTAACGACACTAAAGCTTCTCTTAATATTGAAAGCCCATATTTTAAAAATGTGCTTTGTGCCGCCTTGTTCAGCTTGGCAAATTCATCTGATTGATCAACAAGTTGCCCCATTTGCCTTTGATGGCAATTTCTCATCCATTGTTTGAAAAAGTTAAAATTATCAGTTTCTACCTGGGCTGATAAATACAGGGCTGTTCGCAAAGAGCCATCGGCTATATGAGCCAATTGCTTTGCTCGAGAAGTTTCCACTCCGTGCGCGGATGTTAATATTTCGCTAAGTTCTTGATCGGTAAACGAAGGGATATTTAGCCGTTGTGTCCGAGATAAAATAGTGGTAAGCAAGGTATCTGGTTGTTCAGAAACCAATAGAAAAAGGGAATTGTCTGGTGGCTCTTCTAGCACCTTTAAAATGCCGTTGGCTGCATTTTTATGCATTAATTCTGGTTGCCAAATAATCATTACTTTAAATTTTCCTTCAAATGCCTTTAGGGATAAATCATTAATAATGGTCATTTTCTCTTTGGTGCTTATGAGAGCTTGCTTTCCTTCGCCTCCATAAATTTCCGACCAATCTTGTAAGTTTCCATAAGGTGTGGTTAACAAAAAATTTCGCCACTCCTTTAAAAAGAGTTGGCTTTTGGTGTCTTTTGCTGCCACATTTTTTGTGCTACTTACAGGAAAAATAAAGTGTACATCTGGGTGTACAAATTTTTGATTCTTGCTGCAAGAAGAGCACTCTCCACAGGCATCTTCTTCGGTGGGGTTTTCGCAATTTAAGAAAGTAGCATAAGCCAATGCCATGGAGAGGGCCGGAGAACCAGGCATGCCTGCAAACAACTGCGCATGTGCCACATGGTTTGTTTTTACAGCAGACCTTAGTAGAGACTTGGTGGATTCTAAGCCATGTATATCTTTAAATCGCATTTCTTAATTTTCCCAAGTTCTATATTGTGCTTCTATCTCAAATATGGTTGAAAGAATTTCTTTTTCCTCCTCGTTGAAATTTCCATGTCTCCTTCGCATAGACACTTCAGCCATTTCATATACCTTCAGTAATTTAAAAGTGGAGAAACCTGCAGGGCCTCCCCAAGCGAATGAGGGTATAAATGTACGAGGGAATCCTGGCCCAAAAATATTGGCAGCCACACCAACAATAGTGCCTGTATTAAACATAGTGTTGATGCCGCATTTGGAGTGATCTCCCATCATTAGGCCGCAAAACTGCTCTCCTGAATTTATAAAACTGCCTTTTTCATAATCCCATACTTTAATAAGGTCGTAATTATTTTTGAGGTTAGACGTATTGGTGTCTGCACCAATATTACACCATTCTCCAATTACAGAATTGCCTAAAAACCCATCGTGGCCTTTATTGCTGAAACCAAAAATGATGGAATTGCTAACTTCTCCCCCTACCTTACTCCAAGGGCCAATAGTTATGTCGCCTCGCATTCGGGCATTAGAATTAACTGTAGAATTGTTACAGATTGCAAATGGTCCTCGAATAATTGCTCCTTCTTCTATATTGGCATTCTTGCCAATGTATATTGGGCCATTTTCAGCATTAAGTGTGGCATCTTTTATACTGGCTCCTTCTTCTATAAAGATATTTTCTTGGTTATAGACTCTGGTATATGGGTCGCTTATTGGATGGCTCGATCTACCCTTAGTAACCAATTCAAAATCTGCTCTTATTTGTGCCCCATTCTGTTTAAAAATATGCCAGTTTTGGGTGATTAAAGTTATTTCTCCTTCATATTCAGCTTCTTTACAACCTTCTCCAATGGCATTAAAGGTTCTTTTTTCTTCTAATGAAGCCAGCAATACGCCCTCTTTCACCAGTTTTTGATTGGGTTTAAGATTTTTGATGGCAGTTATCACCAACTCATCAGGGCAAAGATTACCAGAAATGTAAAGGTTCTGCTTCTCAAATTGAACTGTAAACTTTTTAGATAGGTAATCTTCTGTTAAATAAGACACCTCTGAATTTAAGTGTTTCCTCCACTTATCAGCAATGGTTAAAATGCCCACCCGTATTTCTGCCATTGGTCGGGTGTATGTAAACGGCAGAAGTTTTTTACGTGCCGAAGCTGAATCAAAAAGAATTAGGTTCATAACAACAAAAATAAAAAAGTCTCCATCCGCTAGCTAGCGGATGGAGACTTTTTATCAATTCAATCGATAGAAATCGACTATTATTTTTTCTTGTAACGCGTGTTGAACTTCTCAACTCTGCCAGCTGTATCTAAGAATATTTTTTTGCCTGTGTAGAAAGGGTGTGAAGCAGAAGTTACTTCCACTTTAATTAATGGGTATTCGTTTCCATCTTCCCATTTAATAGTTTCGTCAGAACCCATTGTAGATTTAGTTAAAAAAGCAAACTCACTTTGTAAATCTTGGAAAACTACTGGCTTGTATTCTGGGTGTATTTCCTTTTTCATTATATATGTATATTTCTTCTGTTCTTAATTTCGGAGCACAAAGTTAGAGAATTTCATTCTTTGTTCAAATATTTTCCACTTAATTTGAGGTATAAATTACTGTTTTTCAAACATTAATAGAAAATTTTGACGAAAAAGACCCTTTTCTTTATTATTTGCTGTGTTATATCAGTTCAAACTTCTTTTGCACAAAGCACAAACATCCCCTTAAATAAGGATACCTATCATTTAATTGACAGGTTAGAAATTTTAAGTGGAGCCATGGCACCTAATCACCACAGTGCAGTTAAACCTTATGCTCGAAAGGCTATTGGTCAATTTACAGATTCTATTCAGCAGCAAAATCTGAAAAGTTCAAGGCAAGATGATTTTAACCTCGAGTATCTAAGAAATGATAATTGGGAGTGGGTGGATAGTAGTACAAACGTGAGTAAAAAGCCTTTTTTAAAAACATTTTACAAAAACAAATCAGACTTTTTGTATGGAGCCGACAAAAAGGAGGGTATTCAGTTTCATATTAGTCCTGTTTTATACCTCAGTTATGGTGGAGAATCTGCGCAATCAGAATATACATACATAAATACCCGTGGCCTCCAACTTCGAGGTGTGATTGATGGTAAAGTAGGGTTTTATGCCTTTATGAGTGAGAACCAAGTACGTTTTCCTGTATATGTGCAAGATTTTGTGAATGAAAATAAAGTGGTTCCTAACGAAGGCTTCTGGAAAAGTTTTGGCACCAACGGGTACGATTTTTTTAATGCTACAGGCTATATCAGCTTTAACGCTACTAAGCATATCAATTTTCAGTTTGGGCACGATAGGCAGTTTATTGGCGATGGATACCGTTCTATGCTAATGTCGGATTTTAGCCCACCAGCCTTGTTTCTTAAAATTAACACACAAGTATGGAAGTTTAATTATACCAATTTATTTACCCAAGTTTTTGCCGATGCTTTTGGAAACTCAGGAGGATCGATAGGAAACACGCAATTTCCTAAAAAGTATTTAGTAGCACATAGGCTTGGAATAAATATTGGAAAACACGTAACTCTTGGTGTTTTTGAATCGGTTGTATTTGGTAGGGAAGACTCTTTAGGAAATAGCCATTTTGAGCTGAGTTACTTAAACCCCATCATTTTCTATCGGTCGATAGAACAGCAAAATGGAAGTTTGGATAATGCACTTATTGGCTTTGATGCCAAATGGAATTTTTGGAAACATTTTTCGATGTATGGCCAATTCATTTTTGATGAATTTAAAATTGATGAGCTAACTGCTGGTGATGGTTGGTGGGCCAATAAATTTGGGTATCAATTAGGGTTAAAATACATTGATGTGGCCAATATAAAAAACCTCGATTTACAAGTCGAGTATAATTCGGCAAGGCCTTACACCTATACCCATTCAACTATTTATTCCAGTTATACCAATTATAACCAAGCGGTGGCTCACCCTTTAGGGGCTAATTTCGAAGAGTATATTGCTATATTACGCTACCAGCCAATACCAAGGCTAAACCTTACAGGCAAAATTATTTATGCCAAATATGGCTTGGATGATGCCAATACGAATTGGGGGAAAGATATTTTAAAGGATTATAATACCCGAGAGCAAGAGTATGGTAATTTTACTGGTCAGGGTATTGCTAGCTCGCTTATGTTTATGGATTTTACTGCTACATATCAACTAAAGCATAATGTGTTTTTAGATGCAAAGCTTATTTCGAGAGAACAAAAAAGCGATGATCCATCGTTTGCGAATAAATCTACCATTTATTCATTTGCATTTCGATGGAACATCGCTCAGAGGTTGCAGGAGTTTTAATCTAAATAATTTGTTATTTTACCTGTGTAACTACCTTTCATTACTATTTTGTCAGGTCCAATTGTTAGATCAAAGTCAATGGTGTAGGTGTCACCATCCACTTTTACAATTACATCTCCAGAGCCAACAAAATACGTTTCATCGCCTGTGTTGGGCTGATTTTCGTAGTTTACACCTACAAACATTTCATTATACGTGTTGGGCTTTCTAAGAACATCATTACTAAACACATAAGTACCAGCAACAATTCCATCTGATGATGCCGATAACATATTAAAATATACAAGTTCGCCTTTTCCTGCAATGCCAATATTGGTAATGTCAGAAAAATCTACACCTGAGCTAGCTATCACTAGCTCGAATTCAAAGGCATCGTCCTTTGGCCCGTTTTCAAATGATATTGCTTGGCTAAGAGTGTATTCTGTTCCTCCAATAGTTACAAAATTTGTTTTAGCCGCTGGCTCCTCTTCTGTCTTTTTACAACTAGCGAACACTACGGCAAGCACGGTAAACATCATTATAGTTTTTGTAATTTTTTTTGTCATAATTATTTATTTAGTTATACGGCTCAATGGTATCATTTTTTATAATTGGTTACAAGGCGGTTTTTGTGAACGAACATAATTTCTTTGTGAATAGACATGATTTCTTTGTGAACGAATTTGGGCACACTCAAAATAGATGGATTTGATAAATCATGGTAGTTTTGTTTTTTAATTTTTTGAATGAATACATACCTTAGAATTATTTCATACGCCAAAGGCCTCGGATGGTACATACCACAATATGTAATATCTGTACTTTTATACTCTTTATTTAGTGTATTTAATATTGCCTTAATGGCACCAATGTTTGAGGTCTTGTTCCAAGAAGGCAGTGTGGTAGATGCGGTTTTAAGCAAGCCAGCATTTTCTTTAGATGTAACCTATTTCATTGATTTATTCGACTATTACTCTTATCAAATAATGGTTGAACACGGGAAAATGGGGGTGCTCAAATTTGTAGGGCTAGCCCTTGTTGTTGCTGCCTTTTTCTCCAATATTTTTAGGTATATAACTACCGTGCTCTTAGCAATAATAAGAACCAGAGTTATTCAAGGAATAAGAATTGATGTGTTTGATAAAGTAACTGGGTTAGACATCGGGTACTTCACCAATGAGCGAAAAGGCGATATTATGTCGCGCATTACTAATGATGTGCAACAAGTAGAACACACTGTTCAAGACTCACTAAAAATTGTACTGTTGGAGCCCATTCAGCTAATATTCTATTTTGTAGCACTCTATGTGATTTCGCCAAGTTTAATGCTATATACATTAATTCTCTTACCTCTATCAGGAGGGTTAATTGCTGCTATTGCTAAACGATTGAAGAAAAGTGCGGCTCGAACGCAAAGCTCCATGGGTAATATCTCTTATCATGTAGAAGAGGCCATCAGTGGTATTCGCTTAATTAAGGCATTTACAGCCAGAGGCTACATTACTCAAAAATTTAAAAAAGAAGTTGCCAATTATTCTCGATTGAGCATTTCTATGGCTAAAAAGTTCGACTTGGCTAGCCCAATTTCTGAATTTATGGGCATAATGATAGTTGCTGGGCTACTAATTATTGGTGGCTCAATGGTACTTAGTGATAATGCTGTATTAACTGGTACAGGTTTTATGACCTTTATTTTGCTGTTTGCACGTGTGTTGCAACCAGCAAAAGCTATTTCTAACTCATTAAGTTCTATTCAACGAGGTTTGGCAAGTGCAGATAGAATTTTTGAAATTACGGATACCAAACCATTAATTACAGAAAACGAAGAAGGGAAAGTTGTGGAGGAGTTTAAATCTGGCATTTCTTTTAAAAACGTGTCGTTTAAATACGAAGATGAGTATGTACTTAAGAATATCTCTTTTGAACTGGAAAAAGGTAAAACCATAGCACTGGTAGGCATGTCTGGTGGAGGGAAATCAACGATTGCAGATTTGGTTCCTCGTTTTTATGACCCAACCGAAGGAGAAATTACGATTGATGGAAACGATCTAAGAAAGTGCACCCTCAACTCTATCCGTAAAAAAATGGGCATTGTAACGCAAGAATCTATCTTATTTAATGATACTATTCTCAGTAATATTGCTTTTGGTATTGAAAACCCATCGGAAGAAGAAGTGGTTAAAGCAGCAAAAATTGCCAACGCTCATGAGTTTATACTAAACACACCTAGTGGGTATCAAACTGTAATTGGTGAAGATGGAGCCAAGCTCTCTGGTGGGCAACGACAGCGATTAAGCATTGCCAGAGCCGTAATGAAAAACCCAGATATTTTAATATTAGATGAGGCGACCTCCGCCTTGGATTCTCATTCTGAAAGACAGGTACAAGAAGCAATAACAAACCTTATGAGTAATAGAACTTCTCTAGTAATTGCACACCGGTTAAGCACCATTCAACATGCCGATGAGATATTGGTAATCGAGCGGGGAGAAATCATTGAAAGGGGGAGTCATGTTTACTTAATGCAAAAAGGAGGGAAGTATAAATCCTTACAAGATATGCAAAACATTAAATAATTGCGTGCCAAATAGTTAATCCTTAACTTGTGGTTTGAACCAGCACAAACCATTATGAAACTCAACTCTATAATTTTAATTCTTCTAGCCTTTTCGGCATTTCAGTGTACTATGGATAAAGAAAACAAACAAGTTCTGGCTCCTCCAACGGTTGCCAAACATGAAAAAATATTTAATGAGCACGGTAATAAGCGTGTAGATAATTATTATTGGTTAAACCAGCGAGAGGATACAGCTGTACTAGATTATTTAAATGCAGAAAACACCTATCTAGATAAGGTAATGGAGCATACAAATGGGCTACAAGAAAAGCTTTATAATGAAATTGTTGGCCGTATTAAAAAGGACGATTCCTCAGTACCATACTTTAAAAATGGTTATTGGTATTACACCAAATTTATAAAAGGAGGGGAGTACCCATTATACTGTCGTAAAAAAGACAGCCTTGATAATGAAGAGCAGATCATGCTTGATGGGAACAAAATGGCCGAAGGTCATGAGTACTTTGCCATTGGAGGGTTAAGTGTAAGCTCCAATAACACCATGTTGGTGTATGGAGTTGATACGGTAAGTAGAAGAAAATACACGCTCTATTTTAAAAATTTAGCCACAGGTGAAGTTTCCGAAGAAACTATTCCAACAACTACTGGTGGGGCTTCTTGGGCTAATGATAATGAAACCATATTTTTTACTACCAAAGATGAAAATACGTTAAGGAGTGATAGGGTGTATCGTTATAAAATAGGCCAACCCAGCAGCAAAGAAGAAATCTATTTTGAGGAAGATGATACTTTTTATACTGGAATTTACAAGTCTCTTTCTGGCAAATTTCTAATTCTTTGGTCTGGAGCTACGCTTACATCAGACTATAGAATATTAAATGCCGATGATCCCTGGGGAGAGTTTCGTCAGTTTACACCACGTGTAAGAGGACATGAGTATAATATCGAGCATCACGATAATCAATTCTTTATCACAACTAATAAAGATGGCGCTACCAACTTTAAATTAATGGCTACCCCCGATACCCAAACAGAAGCTAGCAATTGGCAAGTGGTAATTGCGCACAACCCTAAGACCTTATTAGAAGGCGTTACAGCCTTTAAAAATTACTTAGTAGTTGAAGAGCGCACCAATGGTCTAAATCAAATTAGAGTTAGAAATCTTGCCAATAACGAGGACCATTATATTGCCTTTGATGAACAAGCCTATATGGCGTACATCACTGGCAACCGTGAGTATAACACAAACACATTACGGTTTAGTTATCAATCTATGACTACCCCGGGCTCCACATTTGATTACCAAATGGATACTAAGGAGCGGGAGCTCAAAAAGCAGCAAGAGGTAGTTGGCGATTTTGACCCTGCCAATTATGTAACTAAACGAATTTTTGCCACAGCACGAGATGGTGCAAAAGTGCCAATGAGTTTAGTGTATCGAAAAGGATTTAAGAAAGATGGGACCAACCCAACTTTACTTTATGCCTATGGATCATACGGCTCAACGGTTGACCCATATTTCAGCTCAGTAAGGTTGAGTTTGCTGGACCGAGGGTTTGTGTATGCTATTGCCCATATTCGTGGTGGGCAAATGATGGGCCGACAATGGTATGAAGATGGGAAAATGTTTAATAAGAAAAATACCTTTTTCGACTTTAACGATTGTGCAAAACACTTGGTAGCTGAAGGCTATACAGCCAAAGATGAACTTTTTGCCATGGGAGGAAGTGCTGGTGGTCTATTAATGGGAGCCATTATTAATTATGAGCCTGAATTGTATAGAGGTATTGTTGCTGCTGTACCATTTGTAGATGTTGTTACTACTATGATGGATGAAACCATTCCGTTAACTACAGGAGAGTATGATGAATGGGGTAACCCGAACGATAAAGAGGCTTATGAGTATATTCTGAGCTATTCACCCTATGACAATGTAAAGGCCAAGGATTATCCAAATATGCTGGTAACTACTGGGTTGCACGATTCGCAAGTTCAGTATTTTGAGCCTGCCAAATGGGTGGCCAAGCTACGAGAGCTAAAAACAGATAATAATATATTGCTCCTTCATACAAATATGGAGGCTGGTCATGGTGGCGCATCTGGTCGTTTTAAGAGGTATAAAACCACTGCCCTAGAATATGCTTTTATATTGGATTTAGCTGAAATAAAAGAATAGGTTTTATTCGTCTTTAACGGTTGTAGACCTTAAAGAACGTAATTAAACCCGAAATATGCAATAGAATTTCTATTAAGCCTTTAACTCACTTCAAATCAGTCGCTTTGCTTTGTTTGTGTTCTCACCATAGCGGTGCTATGCTTTCGAATCCAAACTGCCTGATTTATTGTGACTTAAAGCCTCATCACGAACCCTATCGCATAATTCGGGTTTAATGGAGTAAATAATCGAACCAAAAAAAGGTTTTGATTGTTGGGAATTATTATAGTTTGTTTCATTTTCCATTAATGTCATTGACCATTAACAACTATATATGAAAGCCAATACAAAACCACTTATGCCAGATTGTTATTATCATATATATAACAGAGGTATAAATGGCGAAGTAATATTTAAAATTCCAACTGATTATCAACTTTTTTTGTTAAAATATATACAGCATGTAACCCCAATCGTTAACACCTTTGCTTACTGTTTAATGGGCAACCATTTTCATTTTTTCATTAATGTAAAATCAGAAAATGAAATTCTCAACAGTGTTCAGTTGAAATATCCTGGCAAGAGGGTTGTGTCAATTCCAAAATGGATAAGTAGCCAATTTGCACATCTGTTTAATGGCTACAGCCAAACCTTTAACAAGAAGGAACAAAGAACAGGAGGCCTGTTAGAAACTCCTTTAAACCTGAGTTCGGGATAAGGAATAGCTGCCAGAAAATTTTGAATTGGTTTGGAGGGAGGGAACAGTACAAGAAGTTTCATGAATTAGAGCAGAGTAATCAAATAAAATTTAACTTAGAGTAATGTCGTTTTTCAAGGTCTCCGACCGTTGAAAACGAGCATATTTAATTTTTATTAATCTTCAATGGTCGCAGGACTTGAAGAGCGAAAGAAGCATAAACAGTTTAAATGGAATCATCCGATAATAAGACATTTGAAAAACTAGACTCCTTGAAGCAAGGAGAATACACTAACTGCACCTTTAAACATTGTTCTTTTTCAAAACAAGACTTCTCAAACTATACATTTATTGAATGTGTATTTGAACACTGTGATTTAAGCTCTGTGCAAGTAAAAAACACTTCGTGTAAAGAGGTAACATTTCTGCATTGTAAACTCTTAGGTATTAATTTTTCTGAAGCCAACCCATTTTTACTCAATTTGCATTTTGAGCATTGTATGCTAAACTATGCATCCTTTTATCAGCTTAAACTCAAGAAAATTATAATTAAAAAGTGCTTGCTCGAAGAAGTTGATTTTGCAGAAGCAGACCTAGCAGAATCTCAATTTTTGGAATGCGATTTAAGAGGAGCACAATTCGATCAAACCAATCTTGAAAAAGCCGATTTGAGCTCTTCAATTAATCACACAATAGACCCAGACGCTAACAGGGTAAGAAAAGCCAAATTTTCAAGAGAAGGAGCGATGGGTTTGTTAGCTAAATATGATATCATTATAAAATGAAAATAAGAATAGCACAATTCATCCTATTAGTAGTTATTGCATTGGCTTGCACAAACAACGATAAACCCAAGGTGGTTTACACGCAAGATACCACTGCTGCTGGGCTTATAATTGACACCACAGCTGTTCCCATGGCTAACCTACCCATTCATTTTGATAGCACCAATTACTTGCTTTTTGTGGTAGGTAAAACCCAAAGCTACGGTAGAGATTCAAAATTTTACATGGGCTCTGGCAGTAGTGATGGGGATTCCTTTTCCGTGGGCTATTTCGATGGCGAATCGGTGAGTGGAGATATTGATAATATCAAATTTCAACACATAGACTCTATTCATATTAGAGATTTAACGACTGAGCAAATTAAAATTAGAAGCTTTCATATGGTACATGCTACTGCCAACATTATTTTATTAGAGGTTGTGGACAAGGACACAAACTTGGATCATAAATTAACCTACGAAGATGTTGTTTCACTTTACATAGCCAACTCTAATGGCACCAAGTTTAAAAAATTAAGTGTTGATGGTCATCAATTGCTCGATTGGGAGTTAATGACAGTAGCCGATAGAGTCTATTTTAGAACAATTGAAGACATAAACCGAAATGGTGAGTTTGACAAAAGGGATGCTATTCATCATTATTTTGTATCGTTAAAAACGGAAGATTTTAATGCAGTCCAAGTATTTCCTTTAAAAAAGCAGGATTAATTGATTCATAGGTCATTTAATTCTTTCAGTAACTTAAATTTGGGTTTTCCTGATTTAGGATTACATATCATTATCAAGTAATCTAAATCTAATACCTTTAGTGAAAAAATTGTTGAAATTGAAAGTATGAAGTGGATTTGGATTTTACTAGTAGCAGCATTTGGTTCATTGCAAGCACAAGATCTAACCTCAGAAAGTGAAGAGGAAGAAGTATTTAAGCATAATCGACTCTCAATTATAATAAGCCAAACCCATGTACCTAAAGCGTTTCAATCATCTACTGGTGACAAAGGGATAATTATGCCTTCTTGGGGGTTTAATTATGAGTACTGGTTCAATCGTAAATTTGCACTTGGTATCCATAGCGATATGGAAATTTCTACCTATATTATTGAAGATGAAAATGGACAAGAACTTGAAAGAACAAGACCTTTTATTGTAGCTTTAGTAGGCATTTATAACCCTTGGAAAGGACTAGAATTAATAGGAGGTTTTGGCAGAGAGTTTGAGGAGAATAAAAATTTTTGGATGTACCGCATAGGTGTTGAGTATGAAATTGAAATTGGAGATAATTGGGATATTGCTCCTGGTTTGGTGTTCGATATTAAAGAAGATTTGTATGACTCCTGGACTGTAGGTTTAGGTGTTGGTAAAAGATTTTAAATAATGAATATTGAAAAAGTAAAAAAAGAGATGATTGATGTAGGAGTAATCACTCTTTATTTTTTTGTCTGTTTTGCCATTTTTATAGTTATAAAAAAGCTTGTGCTTTTTCAGCACAACATTACCTTTTATGGATGGAGCACCGCTTTTATTGGAGCCTTGGCCATTGGTAAAGTGGTATTTGTTATTGATAAATCGCCTATTCAAAAAAAGATGGCTGGGTTTAAACCAATTAATGCAATTTTATTAAAGGCATTATCTTATGCTTCCTTAGTTTTTCTAGTTTCCATCATTGAAAAAACCATTCATTATTGGATCGAAGATCCTCTATTTGGCACTTGGCAGTCACATTTGTTTGGGCGTGGTAATGGAGCAATGTTACTCGCTCACTCTATTTATATCTATTTTTGCTTTGTAGGTTTTTTCTTTATCCACTTTTTAGTTGAAATAGTAGGCAGAAAAAATCTAATTAATCTGTTGACAACCAAAAGATGACTAAAAAATCAATCGCTTTACTCTTATTAGTATTTGTAACTCATATAGTTAAATCTCAGGTATTAATTTCTCTGCTATTAGGGGATAAGCTTAATTCTGACAAGATTGAATTCGGCTTGGATCTTGGGTATAACTATTCTAAAATGACTGGCTTCGAAAGCGGCACACCAACAACGGCTTTTAACCTTGGTTTTTATTTTGATTTTAAACTGAAAAACCAATTATACCTTAATACAGGTGTTCTAGTAAAATCAAATGTTGGGTTAAATAACTTAAGAGAAAGCGATGTGCTCATCTTGGACCCTGCCACTGTTTTTTCTGATTCCGGATCATATGAGCAAAAAACTTCTTATTTCCATGTACCTGTTGCACTAAAATACCGGTTTAAAAATCATTTTTATGTTCACCTTGGCCCTCAGTTTGCGCTAAGAACCAAGGCTTTTTTAACTTATAGTAACGAAAAAGATGATAAGGAGCTTACAGTTAAAACCAATAATAGCGATTTATTTAATAGAATTGAAGTGGCAGCCATCGGGGGTATTGGTTATAAATTGAGAAAGGGTACTGGAATGAATGTGGGCATTAAGTATGTTTATGGATTAACCAATGCATTCAAAGACGACAATTTTAACTCTAAAAATAATAGTTTCTATGTGCATGTAGGCATACCTATTGGCCGAGCGAAACCAGAAGAAACCAAGTAACCTGAGTTCGACCTAAGGAATGCTGCCAGAAAATAAGATAGTAGGTGAGATTTTGGAAATAAAAAGTGAAAAAATAATGGATTATTTTAAGATTTTTATTACTAAAAGATTGCCTGCTAGATATTTTCCCTTGGGCTTTAGTGAAATTTCCCTAAACTTCCTCAAATTTATTTGAATTAACTCGTTAGTCCTACATAAATTTGAGTCGTTTATGAAATTTTCACTTAAAGCTGACAGTATTCCTTAGGTCGAACTCAGGTAAGTAGGTTAACCCTGTATGAGAGTACCTTCTTTACCTATATTATTTTTTTTGACATTGTTTGGCACTACTAATCTGAATTCCTAAGAGCTCAAATTCTCACGTGGTAAAATTTTTATGAGCATCGGTAGTGTTAAATAAGAAACAGGCAAGCCAATTATAACAAATGTAGGTACCGCTTTTAAAATCTTAATTAGTCCTTTATGAAGTTGTTGCTGCTCTTCTTTAGATAAATCTTCGCTTTTTGATTTTATAAGGAGCTTGCTAAGATTTGTATTTTTCTTGAGTTCATCGTTTATGCGAATAGCGTTTTTATCAGTGGTACTTTTAGCCCGTTTTAAGTACTCTGTGCCAATTTCTGTAAGGTCATGCCCAGATCTTAGATGGTTTAACTGCTCCCAATTTTCTAGTATAAATCCTTCTACGGCCAAAAGGCTATTGTTCAAATCTTCCTCATAGAAGCCCATTTTCTCAGTAAAAGCCTTTAAAAAAATCATTTCAGAATCCTCAAGTTTTCGATCAACCCAAATTGTTAAAATAGCTAACTCTAGAAAAAACTTTTTTAACAACCAAGAGTTCTGGTTTGGAATGTAAATGTCAGATAATCGAATCCCTTTTTTAAAGTCTCTTCGTGCTTCTTCTTTTTGGCGAGACGATAAATGCGAAGACTTTAAGAAGAAATCAAATAACGCTTGTTCCTCCTCTTCAATATTTTTATTGGCATGAGCAGCCGCTGACATTACCTTAATAATACTCAACCTAAGTTCCTCCTTCTCTTGCTGAAAAAATTCAGCAATCATTTTTTCTGAGCTGGTGTGCATCCACTGTCCAAAAAAGTAAATGTCAAGAAAAAGTATAATATTATCAAAGAACTGAACCCAATAATTAGTTTGTTTTTTGCTTGTTTTTCGAACCCTTTTTTCCAGTATTTTTTCTGCAATTTCTAGGGGAGATTTTTTCTTTCCTAAAAACGTGTGCTTCGAAACTGACAGCTCAGGATAAATTTTGTTATAAAAGTCACCGATTTTATGCACCGTCTTCATTATCACCTCCGAGAAATCATCTTCGTTATTAATTTCTTGTTGGTGGTAAATCAAAGACCCGCTAATAAGGCTCTCTGCCATTAAAAGCTTAAGCTTATTAAGTTCAGTAGTATCAGCTACACTTTCGTTTTTTAACGGATGCCCATACATAATACCAGATGGCTGCAATATGCGGTACATAGAATGTTCAGGATGGCTGTCGGCTGCAGTATCCTTTAAAAAAGACTGGAAAATCGTTTTCCGGTACTCTAAATAATCTGATAGCCAGCCGCTATGTGAAGGGTTCACTTCCATTTATAATTGAAAATAGAGTATTGATTAATCTCTTTAAAACACAATTTACCAATTTCTTTTCAATTCAAATCTAATTGCTATCACTAATTCGTTCCGCTTGCATAATATTAGTTTCATAACTTACATTATAAATGTAAATTTATAGACTAAAATTAATTATTATGAGAACTCTAAACTTTCTAATCGTAGTTACGGCTTTTGCAGTACTGTCTTGTACTTCAAGTGAAGACAAGCCAATGACCAATTATCCTGAAACAGCCAAAATTGACCATGTTGATACCTATTTTGGGGTTGAAGTGCCTGACCCATACAGATGGTTAGAAAATGACACTTCTGAGGCTACAGGTGAATGGGTTAAGGCCGAAAATGAAGTTACTTTTGGCTACTTAAATCATATTCCTTACCGCGATAAGGTTAAGTCGAGGTTAGAAGATCTTATGAACTATGAGCGAGTTTATGCACCAACCAAGCATGGAAATTGGGAATATTTTTACAGAAATGATGGATTGCAAAACCAAAACGTTTTTTATAGAAAAAAAGTAGATTCTGATGTTGAAGAAGTTTTTCTGAACCCTAATAACTTTAGAGAAGATGGAACTATTTCTTTAGCAGGCACCAGTTTTACTGCAGACGGATCTTTAGTAGCTTACCAAATATCAGAAGGTGGGTCTGACTGGCGTAAAGCAATTATTATGAACACAGAAACGAAAGAAATTCTTGGCGATACATTAAAAGACATAAAATTTAGCGGATTATCTTGGAGAGGCACTGACGGCTTTTATTATAGTAGCTATGATAAGCCCAAAGGAAGCGAACTTTCTAGCAAGACTCAGCAACACAAGCTTTTTTACCATAAACTAGGCACAGCTCAAGCAGAAGATGAGCTAATTTTTGGAGGAGAAAATCAGGAAAGAAGATATGTAGGTGCTGGACTAACTGAAGATGAACGGTTTTTAATAATTAGTGCTTCTGAAAGTACTTCCGGCAATGAGCTTTATTTTATGGATTTATCATTAAGCAAGCCAATACTTGTAACTGTAGTGGATAATTTTGATAACAACAGTTACATACTGGAAAATGAAGGGGAGGATCTTTTTATTCATACCAATTTTAATGCACCCAATAATAGATTAGTTAAAGTAAATTCAGCCAACCCAACAGCTGAAAATTGGGTTGATGTAATACCTGAAACCGAAAATGTACTAAGTTCATCTACAGGAGGGGGTAAAATTTTCGCAAGGTATTTAGTAGATGCAAAAGCTCAGATTGTGCAATATTTAATGGATGGTACCAAAGTAAGAGAAATCGAATTACCTGGCATTGGAAGTGCCTATGGCTTTGGAGCTTTAAAAGAAGACACGTCCTTGTATTACACCTTTACTTCATTTACAACCCCATCGGCTATTTACAAGTACGACATAAATACAGGCAAATCAGAGCTCTACATTAAGCCGAAAGTGGCTTTTAATCTTGATGATTATGTAACAGAACAAGTGTTTTATGAAAGTAAGGACGGAACCAAAGTGCCGATGTTTATAGTGTATAAGAAAGGAATTGAGCTAAATGGGAAAAACCCGACCTATTTATATGCTTATGGTGGGTTTAATGTTAGCCTAACACCTAGGTTTAGCACAAGTAGAATTATTTGGTTAGAAAATGGAGGCATTTACGCCCAGCCAAATTTGAGAGGTGGTGGCGAATATGGTGAAAAATGGCATTTGGCTGGCACTAAAATGCAAAAGCAAAATGTGTTTGATGATTTTATAGCGGCAGCCCAATACTTAAAAGATAAAAACTATACGTCTAGCGATTACCTTGCAATAGCCGGAGGGTCTAATGGTGGCTTATTAGTTGGCGCAATAATGACGCAGCAACCAGACATTGCAAAAGTGGCATTCCCAGCAGTTGGGGTTATGGATATGCTGCGCTACCACAAGTTTACAGCAGGGGCTGGTTGGGCTTATGATTATGGCACAGCCGATGATTCCAAAGAAATGTTTGAGTATTTAAAAGGATATTCTCCTGTTCATAATCTTAAACCAGCCAATTACCCAGCCACTATGGTTACAACTGCTGATCATGATGATAGGGTTGTTCCTGCCCACTCATTTAAGTTTGCTGCTACCCTTCAAGAAAATCAGTTGGGGCCTAACCCAGTTCTTATTCGTATAGAAACCAACGCTGGACATGGAGCTGGCACTCCAACTACAAAAAGAATAGAACAAGCGGCTGATAGTTATTCTTTTGCCTGGTACAATATGGGTGTAATTCCTGATGTGGTTAAAAAGGGAATGTAAAGATGCAAAACAATAAAGATATCTCAGGATGACACGAGGGCTTTATGGATAACTGTATTAGAAATTTAAAAACCCAATAGAAGCTCCTTGTGGAAGATAAAATCTAAATATTTCCCAAATTACATATAGGATGTAAAGTAGTATGAGGATAAAGCCAAGGTTTTGTGTAAGCTTCCACTTTTTCCAAATAAGAAAGAATAGGATTAAAATTACTGAACCAAAAAGCAGCCCAACAGAAATATCTAGCCCCTGAATATCGAATATAATGTCGTTTCCAGTAATTAAATACTTTATGAACCATGGAATTCCTAAGCCAATAAAAATATCGAAGATATTACTCCCTATTGCATTGCTTACGGCCATACCAGCTCTGCCTTGTTTTGCAACAATTACAGAGGATACCATATCTGGCACTGAGGTTCCTACCGCAAGCACTGTTAATGCAATAACAATTTCAGGAATATCTAATATATGAGCAATTCCTATAGCACTTTCTACTAAAATCCAGCATAAGAAAGCAATCATTAATATGGATACCGTAAAGTTAGAAATAAAATGTTCTGGCTTACGAAAAAACCTAGCTAGGAACCAGTCCAAAGGTTTAAAAACCACCTTCCACCCGGTTTTTTCTTCATCAGTCTCTTCCTCAGGATCCGCATCCAACTCCTCGTAATTAAACCACTTTTTCCATTTAAGGACGGCATAGAGGTACACACCATAAACAGAAATTAATAATGCGCCTTCCCAATATTCAATTCTCCCATCATAGAGCACGTAATAAAGCCCTAGTATGGCTAACCCGTAAAAGAGTAAATCTCTGATAACTGGTTGCCAAGCAATAACTGCATTTTTTACAATAGCTACAGCTCCTACAATTACCAACAAATTAAACAGAGCGGACCCCACAATGGTTCCTACCCCAATTGCTGCATGATCTCCTGGTCTAACTAGGGCTATTATTGAAACAAACAGTTCTGGTGCACTGGAGCCAATAGCCATAAATGTGGCTCCAGCCATATCGTGAGACATGTTAAATTTCTGAGAAATCTTATCTAAGGATACCACAAAGTACCTATCGCTCACCTCAGCTAAGAGGTAGAAAGAAATTATTAATGCTATTAGAAAGCCAACTAAAGCCATATATTATTCACTATAATTAAAATATTTCTTTGGAAGTATTTTTTAAAATGACCACAAAGGAATAACATACTTACGAAGAACTCAATAAAAAGGATAAATAGATTTTTTAGAGAAAACAATTAAACTAAACCCTTTCGTAGAAAAATACTATTTTAGTGTTTGTTTATCCAGTGTTAGAACAAAAGGTAAACGGTTTAATACTACTTAATTTATTTTATCTTTTAGTGGCCTAAGTATCAGCTAATTGTACTTTTAATTTATTTGGATATGATTTTGTATAACGTAACTGTGTCGGTTGATTTAACGATAGTAGAAGAATGGTTAATTTGGATGAAACAGACGCACATTGAAGAAGTAATGGCGACCGGCTTGTTCGAGTCGTATGCTATATATAAAGTTCTTTTACAGAAAGAAGAGGAACTTACATATTCAATACAATATTTTGCTACTTCCATGAGCAAATTGCAACAATATCAAGCAAAATATGCCAATGAGCTACAGGCTAGGCATGCAAGCAGGTATGGAGATAAGGTTGTTGCTTTTAGAACAGTGCTAGAATCTGAATTGGATTAGCACGAGTTCCTACTTTTCTTATTATTTGGCGATAAAAAATCTATCTGGTTTACGCATGCCATAATTTTAATTTAGATTTGCCTAAAAATAATTATAGGATAATCTAAATATGTTCAAATACCAATTATTATCTCTAATTATGTTAGTGAGCTCATTGTCTTTTGCGCAAAAAGCAGATACCATAACTATTGTTACCGATCGCCCTGATTTAACCGAGTCTTCACGCGCTGTGTCACATAAAAGCATTCAGGTAGAAACAGGCATCATAATGTTTGTTGAACAGCCAACTGAGCCAACTGCGTTTAAGACTACTCTTGTTCAATTTCCAGCAGTATTGGCTCGAATAGGACTGTTTAAGAATGTCGAACTAAGGCTGTTTAATCAGTTTATAAAGGAGAAAACACATAATCCATCACTTCCCGAAAAGCAGAGGAGTACCTATGGAATGGACAATTTTCAAATTGGTACAAAAATTAATTTAACAACAGAAAAGGGACTATGGCCAGAAATTGCGTTGCTGTCTCATCTCGTTTTACCTGTTGGTAGCCAACAATTAGAAAATGATAAGGCCTTGGTTAATTTTATATTTTCTCTCTCGCATACGCTTTCCAATAAATTTAGCCTAGGTTATAACTTGGGTTGGTCAAGTGATAACACAAACCCCAACGGAACAGGAATCTATACAATGGCACTAGGATATTCGATTTCTGAAAAATTAGGAGTGTTTATGGAGTGTTATGGGTTGTTGAGCAACTTAGAAACGGCCACTCTTGGATTTGATGGAGGATTTACTTACTTGCTTTCTCCAAAAATGCAGTTGGATGTTTCGGCTGGCAAGGGCATTTCTGAAAACAATTATTTTTTAAGTGCAGGCTTTAGTATATTAATCCCTCAGGTTTTTTAAGATTCCTCCTTAAAATAGAGCGTGTAGGTACTCAAATTTAATTGTTCATCGAAGCCCCGCACAATATTTTGCCGATTACCATGCACATATACATGAAAATTCTTATCTAGTTTTATAACCGATTTAATAAACTTTTTACTCTGTTTTACGGCTTGTTTCGAAATTTCAAACTCGTCATACGAAGGGATATCGTTGGTTTCTTGAAAGTTATTTTTATAGCTCTGAAACTTTTCAATGACCGTTTCATCTTGCATAACTTCGTTATTAAATTCTTCTATATCAAACGATTCCTTTTTTGAGAAAAATTCTACTGCATTATTTACCAGATCAATTTTATCTACTTTATCCGCTTCCGGAAAAGCCTCTTCTGCAAAATTCTTACACAACGATAGATAGTTTTTTGTGTGATAGTAGCTGTCTTGGTTGGGAGTAATATGCAAAAACTGAGTAATCCAATACTGCGCTTCGTTCGATTTATTAGTATTATCAACTACCGCCACTCTAAAACCCGATTCTTTTTCGGTATTAAAAATTAAGCAGCCCTTGTCTAGCTTGTTAATATTAATTCCTTGTTCGCCTTCAAGCCCAAAACCTTCTCCTTGAGGATACACTTTTAAATAAGTATCCTTATTTTCCGATTTAAAGATGCCTAATACCTCTACCACTTCACCGTTAATAACGCATTCATCAAAATAACTAATGTACAGCTCGCCAGGTTTAATATTGGGGTGAGACGATGACTCGTACAAATGTTTGGCAATATTTATTGATTGTAGGTAAAGACTCCCCGGGTCATCAAAAATAGCAGAGACATAATGAAAAATTTCATTTAGATCAAGGTCAGATTCGTGATGGAATGTATAGAGCTCTTGCTCTTTAAACGGTTTTAGGAAATAAGACTTTAATAAGGAGGTTATATCCGCATCAATCTGAATAAGCTGTTTCGAAAGGGTCATTCCTTCTTCATCAGCCGCATTTCCTATAAAATGAATTGCTAACTGTTCTAATTGGGCTTCTTTGAAATTAAACATGCTATGAAAGTATTTCTTTACTTAGCTTTCGCAAGCACCTTTTGAACACGTTTAGCCACTTTTACATCTTCGAAAACGAGAGTTACATCTGATTCAGTATCCATAAAAACTTGTAAGTACTTTGACTTTCCTTCCCATTCAACCTGCCTGAATTCATCAAACACCTCTTCTTTTGACGAGCCAAATTTATCTGCATATGTATCCAGTAAATAGTTATAGGTAGCAATGAGGGCCTGCCTATTTCTAAATGTCCATTGAACTTTAAACAATTTGCCTTCATAAAATTGAAATGTAATATTGGTCGCTTCAAAATTTTCGAATTCTCTATACTTTTGACCTTGATAGGAAGCATCTCTAATGCCTAACCTAATCTTCCGCTTAAGTGTAAACTGTAGGCTTGGAGCTTCGCTATATGCTGGTTCATCTCCAGTAATTAGGTACAAATCATCTCCAAAGTAAGTTTGATCTATACCCAGCGTAATGCCGTTTATGTCATCAGCCTTATCAATAGATTGTGCAAATGCACTAATGCCTGATAGGCAAATTAATGCAATACTTAATTGTTTCTTCATTTTCTTAAAATTATGGCAACGGATCTAACTATCATCAAAAGTACTATAGGAATAAACCCTTCGTTTAAATCTTGAGGAAAAGTTTTCCAAAATAATAGCATTATAATCGAATAGGGCATTAAAAGTAGCAAATACCAATTTACCCACCGCTTTACTTTTTTACGAACAAGTGCAAAAGCTACTATTAAATGTGTAGGTAAGGCCCATAATATATTAAAGTTATTGGCCGCAGCATTATGGTCCGTGGCTACCCATAGTAAAAGTAGCAGTAGCCCAATTAGCCCTACACCAAAGAACCATATGAAATCAAACCACCGAAACAACCAGCCTTTTTTATATTGTAAGATCAGAAAAATAATGCCCAAGAGTGCACATAATCCAAAGGCTATTGTTGGTGTAAACCAAGGTTTAGGATATTCCATTTCTCGGCTTTGCAATATCACTTGTTTCTCCTTTACAGAGGGCAGCCACGTATTGTTGTGTTGTATTTGAGCCTTTTCAAACGCATCAAAAATATAGTCGGGCAAATACATGTACTCATAATCACTAAGCTGCTTATCCATAGGTAACCCTAGGCATAAATCTATCCCCAATTTCCCCCATGGAAATTCTTCTTCAATATAAAAATCTGTTAATTGCCTAACGGTTTGGTTAGGATTGTTCGAATAATTTTGAGGTAACTTAATGTCATCTCCTAATACCTGAACAAACACATCTCTAATTCTGGTGGCGCAGTTATCGTAAAAATAATCGTAGTAATACTTGCTGTTTTCAGGCTTGGCATTATTCTCTAAGAAGTCGAATACTTGTTGCGTTTGATCTTCTGAGAGGTTCAAATACTGCGCAATAACCTGTCGATTAAAATAAGCATAATAGCCTTGAAACCTTTGCCAGTTGCTTACTGATAAGCCATAAAGCAAATAGCCTCGCGCAAAATTGACGTAAAAATAAGGTTGGTTATAATAGTAGGTACCAAAATTATATACCTTGTCGATTTGATTTTCCGGATCTTGAATGCGAATGGCGGAATGCCCAAATGCGGCAAAAAGTTCTTCATGGCCTGGCTCAACAGTTAATATTGATACTGTGGCACTTCGGCTTAAATCTTGTGCAGTAGAATTAAATGCGAATGCAAAAAATAGCAAAAAAATGGCCAATCGTTGTATCATGTTAAAGCTTCTAGAGTAAATATGTCGATGCAGAAACGATAAAAGTAGCTAGCTCAGGGCAATTGCTCAAAGAAACACAAGTATTTTATTTGTGAAACTTAGGGTCTTTCTGTCTTTGTGGTAATTAATTTTATTAGTTTGGTTGCTTAATGCTAACACCTCATTTAAATGACTCTTTAAACTGGCTCAAGAAATTAACGTTTTTGAGGTTGAAAAACGTATGTGCTATTACTATTAGTTATTATGTTTCTTTATGGTTAAAAAAGCCAATCATTTGGGGTAAACCTATTAGTATTTCCATTGAACCTACAACTTCCTGCAATTTGCGTTGCCCAGAGTGCCCCAGTGGCTTACGTTCTTTTACTCGACCCACAGGAATGCTGGATGAAACTCTGTTTAAAAATACAGTAGATCAATCGTATAAGTGGGCTTCTTACCTATTGCTCTATTTTCAGGGAGAGCCCTATTTGCACCCTCAGTTTACCGAGTTAGTAAAATATGCGTCAAACAAAGGGCTGTATACTGCTACTAGTACTAATGCACACTATCTATCTGATGAAAATTCAAAAAAAACAATTGAATCTGGGCTCGATAGGTTGGTGATTTCTATTGACGGTACCACACAAGAAACATACGAAAGCTATCGTGTGGGTGGTAATCTCCATAAAGTTATTGAAGGGACTAAAAATATTGTTAAATGGAAGAAAAAGCTAAAGTCTAAAACACCATATATTTTATTTCAATTTTTAGTGGTTAAACCTAATGAGCATCAAATTGAAGAGGTAAAGGCTCTGGGTAAAGAATTAGGGGTAGATAAAGTGGCCTTTAAAACCGCTCAACTTTATGAGTATAAAAACGGCAACCCTCTAATGCCTACCATTGAAAAATATAGCCGATATAAACAATTACCTAATGGTAGCTACGTATTTAAAAACAAACTGAAAAACCAGTGCTGGAAAATGTGGCATAGCACAGTGGTTACCTGGGATGGGTCCATTGTACCTTGCTGTTTTGATAAAGACGCTGAGCACCAACAAGGGTCGTTAAAAGAAAGTAGCTTGGACGATATATGGAGTAATCAAAAATATCAATTGTTTCGAACCCAGCTGCTCACTAACCGAAAGGGTATAAACATTTGCCAAAACTGTACTGAGGGCACTAAGGTGTGGAGGTAGTAGTATTTCTACCTGTTCGTTTGCCATATTATATTTGGCTTTTATTACCTATTATTGCTTAACTTCGAATCTTACATATATGCAGCCCAACCTCATAGACATTCCTCTTGCTTTTTACCCTTTTGAAAGCTCAAAGCCGTTTAGCGAATGCATGGTATGTGGTATTAATCTAAGTTTAGATACTGTTGATTACTTTATAGAAAAGGCGATTAAAAACAACATAGAATATCAAATAGAGGATGTTGTATTTGAATATGCCATTTGCTCTTCTTGCGCTCAGAATATGCAGCAATCGATCTCGAAACAGTCGATGGAAAATATGCAAGCATTTTTTGCAAATCATCATCAGTTTATGAGTAAAATACAGGCACATCAACAAGGGCAAGGTGAGCCACTGGAGGAGCTTTTGTCAAAGTGCTCCTTGCATAATGAACCCATTATAGCCATGAGTGAGTATATGATGTTCGGCCATTTTAGAGGAGACAAAATGATTTCCACCACCATGCCTTATATATTGGGAGGAAAGGCGATGGATGAACTTTCAGAAATTATGTCGAACGAAACTATTGATGAAATGAATCGTTTCAAAAACGAATATTTTGGAGGCCCTATGGAATTGGAAGATTTGTGGAAAGGAAAACCTGTGTTTTTGTAAAACTTAGCGGCCACATATAGCCTTAAACTCACAATATCCGCAAGTATTGGTCTCTTCAGTCTGGCAAAATTCTATTGCGGGGTCTAGAATTTCTTCGAAGAGCTGGGAAAGTCGGGTTTCAAATAAGTTGAATATTTCTGTAGGGATGGATTGAGGTTCGTTGCGTACATATTGCACGCCTGCACCAATAGATTTGAGTCCGTAAATACCAGCTGTTAAACCAGTATTAGGGTGGTTTCGTTGGTAGATAAGCGCATAATAATAGGATTGAAACTCTACTTTAAAATCAGGCTTGGTAAAATAATTATCTACATAAGTTTCCAATGGAATTGGCTTCTTAAACACTTCCGCCTTTTGCATTATCACTTTACCAGTTTTATAATCAATTACACGAGTTAGTGAAGAAGCTCCTTCAATTTCTATTTCATCTAATCGGTCAATAATGCCTCCTAATTGAATATTACCTCCATTAATGGGCAAGGCAAGGTTAAAGTTCTGATTATTTAATTTAAGCTCTAGTCCTTTGATTAGCAAAGGTGCTTGAGCCGCATCTTTATCAAGCAACCGTTCCAACGTGTTTTTAATAATATAACGCTGGTAGTCGTTCTTTCCACTAATCGCTTTTAGTTCAAGTTCAGTTTCAAATTCCTTATCTATCTGAGCAGAAAGTTTCGTCTTCTTTAATTCGAGAATGTCTTTTTTAGAAAGTGTTTTGCCTACATAAGGTTCATATAAATGTTGCAAGGTATGATGCACAATATTCCCAAATTCACGAGCATCAATCTCGTTGGTGGCATCATCGCCTTTTCGTAATTTTTTAATCCGTTTTAAGTAAAACCGCAACGGGCATTCAATATAGTCGAGCACCAAAGTTGGAGAAATGGGTCGTTCGTTGGATCGTTCAAACAAAAGGTACTCTAACTCTTTTAGAATACTCTCAGTCTTAGTTACCTTGATTTCTCTCAGTTGTAAGGCTTCGGTAGAAAGAGGAATACTAACGGTAGATTCATTTAGTGTGATAGGCAACTGCTCGATTTTAATACGGTGTGCCAGTTGCAAAATATACCTGCTTTTCTCACCAGAGCCATCTACCGTTAGCTCTGTATTATAAATTAGTGAAACGTTTTTGGCTCGTTGTAATAAGCGGTAAAAATGATAGGCATAAATGCTATCCTGCTCGGTAAAATGAGGCATTTTAAACGCTTTGCGCAGCCCAAAAGGGATAAAAGATTTATTGCTGGCCGAAGCAGGCAACATTCCTTCATTTACTGATAGGATAATGAGGTTTTCAAAGTCGAGCATTCTGGTTTCGAGGAAACCCATTATTTGCAGCCCATTGTTAGATTCCTTTCCTAGAGGTAATTTGAGCGTACTTAAAGATTCAAGTACAATCTTTTTAATAAACTTTGCTTCAAATTGAGTGCTTACTTGCAATAACTCTAATTTAAGTTGCTGTAAGGCTTCGTACAAAACAGTTGCAATGCCATCATCTGAGTCTTTGCTGCTTGCATTAATTTTTTCTATAAACTCCAAAGCTTCATCGAATAACTGGATTGGGTTTAACTGAGGTGTAAATGCCTCTTTTGCCAAATTAGATAGCTCATTAAACTGAGCTAACCAAGCCCAGGAAATATGGGTTTGCTTGGTTTTACCCAACCATTCTACCAATTTTAAATTATGCTGCTGAATAAATACATTGGAAGCCAGTGTTTGCAAAGCGTCCACAGGTATAGATTCTTTGTCGAGTCTTGCCTGATACTCAAAGTAGTACTTGATAAATTCGCCAAGGGGGTGAGTAGCCACTGGTTGCCCCATGGTAATATTGATGGGTAGGTCGGTTTGTGGTAAGGCATATAAAACGGGATTTAACAGCCCTTCATCGGCCAAAACCACAGCCGTATTATTAAACTGGTAGGCTTTGTTTTCGGTTAAAATATTAGAAGCTATTTTAGCTTGTGTAACACCTAAAGGAGTGCCTAGTACGTCAATTACTCTATTGGTGTTAAAGCCATTGGCATCAATCCAATGTACATTTTCGCCTTTCCAAAGATGATTATATCGGTTTAGGAATTTAGCGGCTTCTAGGTTTTTCTTATTGAAATAGAATCGATCTACATCAAAATAAACTTGGGCAATGTTAGCTGAAAGTAAGTGGCTAAAAATTACTTCTTCGGCTAGTGAGAGTGCATTAAAGCCCCCAAACACTACTTGACTAAAAGGAATAGTTTTCCCCTCTTTAACGGCATCAGCTGAGGCACGGTAGAGCATTCCGTTATAACCAAGTGCCTTTGCTTTAAGTGCTTCCTGAAACATGAAATAGGCCTTGCCTACGGTGTTCCAAGTAGTGTCAAATTCTTTAAACAGTTCTCCATTTCCTGAAACATCAATTACTTTTTGAAATTCAATGATGGCTTTTAAAGCTTCTTCATCAGGACCAAAGACTTTATCTAGGTCTTTAATGTCTTGTAAGTTTTTATACAGCAATTTGGCATCTACCAAGTAGCGATCCACCTCATCAAAATCTTTAAGCAGCACTTTTGCCCACCCATAAAAATCTTCGAATACTATATTGGGCTCTAGCTTTTTATAGACGCCAAATAATTCAGTAATCTGTTGAATTTCTGAGGCAACACTAACGTGTGGGTTCAAGTGCTCGATAAACTCCTGAATACTTAAAATAGTAGGCGCCCAAAATACCTCTGTATCAAATTTTTTCTGAAGCAATGTTTCAAAATGACGGCAAGCTCGTTGAGTAGGAAAAACATAACAAGTCGTTCTTAACTCTTTCAATCCAGCAGGGTTGATGTTTTCGATGATATGGTCTAAAAACTTCTTCATACTACCTCCACCAATTCGACTAACTCGATATACACTAAATACATGCCTTTTACTTGATAACCCATTTGGGTGAGCAAATTTGCATAGTTCTTTATTTGATTTTTATGACCATCTGATTTTGCGCCACGTTTAAAATCAAGAATTACAGCTGTATTTCCTTTAATCACTACCCTATCAGGGATGTAGGCATTGCCCATGGCCAATATTTTGTGTTCGTTGATTACGTCCCACCCAGTTTCAAACCATTGGTGCAAATCAGTGAGTTCTGAAAACAATTTTTTGACTTTTTGTTTATAAACTGATGCTTCTCCCTCTGTAAAAGCTCCTTTTAGCACCATTAATTGTAGAATGGAGCCCAAACTGTTATTAAGTGCAGGTAGCTCAAAGGTTTTTAATTGAGCCATTATGGAGTGAAGCTGAATGCCTGATCTGATATTATTGGCTTTATCGGTATTCAATTGTTTCCAAAAATCCTTTTCCGCTGTGGGGGCAAGTTTTAAGGCCGGATCCGATGTTGGATAGTTTGTTAAAGGACGATCCATAACTGATCCATCTTCTATTCGATGAGCTGGGTCAGGTTTGCCAAGTTCAAATACATTTCCATCAAAATGACTGGAGAGGCTGAAAAGTTCGCTGCCCAAAGTCTCCTTAATTATATGCTGAAAAGATTTTTTTAATTTCTTATCCTGAACAAACACATATAAGCGTTCAATAGCTCTGGTGAAGCCCACATAAAGGGTATTCAGTTCCTCTAACGCTATTTCGAAACTTTCTTGCTCGTAATTGTCCTTAAAATCGGTAAGCTCCAATGTACTCGTAAAATTAACAGGCAGGCTTCCCCATTTCTCGTATCTCTTGGGCAAATTACCCGGCCAAAAAACATGTTGTGGTCTATAAATTCCACCACTAATTTGAGGCATAATTACCACAGGGCTCTCAAGCCCTTTCGATTTATGAATGCTTTTTACCTGAACGGCACCTTTGGGTTTACCCAAAACAATAGAAGGCTTGGTTTTAGCATCTTGATGTAGTTCATCCCATCTATCGAGGAAACTCGAAATAGAGACATAGCCTTTTTGACTTAATGATAAACACACATCTTGGAACCCTTGTAAAAATGGATCGAATTGCTCGTTTAGTCGGTAGTCTTCAATCAATTTTTCAATGGCCTCGTAGGCATTTAAGTTAGTTGTTACTCTTGATAAAGGGGAATTTTCTAAGATATTTTCAAGTGACTGACTTGCAGATTGTTTATGTATTATGTTTAGAAAATAGCTTAGCTTAGTAAGTGCAAGTTTACTGCTTGGCCTAAGTACCAGGTGCAATGCGTTTATTAAAAACTGCACTAATGGCGACTTTTCTAACTGAAGTGCTTCGTCCGTAATAGTATGGATTCCTTGACCTAATAAATAGGTAGCCACTTCACTCGCTTCTTTATTCCTCCGTACCAAAATTAATATATCTTCGGGTGCAAAACCATCTTGTAAGGCGTTGCTAATGCTATCTTTAGTGGCCTCAAAGGCTTGTTCTTTCCAACTTTGACCCTCGTTATCACCAAAAAATTTAATCTTTACATAGCCTTCAATTTGCTTTTGGGGCTTTTGAACTACGTCTTCATAGGCAAGTGTTAGGTCTTCCGTTTTATTGGCAAAGCCCTCTAAAAGATGTGCTAACGAATTGCCTGCTGTTTTAAAAAACTCATTATTAAATGCGATGATATTTTTGCTGCTTCTGTAATTAGTATCTAAGGCGGATTCTATAGGTGAATGATCAGACAGATCAGTTGCTGCTTGGTGCATGAGTAAATTTACATCTCCACCGCGCCATCTATAAATTGATTGCTTTACGTCACCTACCAGTAGTAAACTGCCTTCATCAAAAAGAGCATATTGTAACAGTGGTAAAATATTTTTCCATTGATGGGTAGATGTATCCTGAAACTCATCAATCATAATATGGGTAAACTTGGCACCAATTTTTTCATAGATAAAAGGGGCATCAGAAAGAGAAACAACGCCATCTAAAATGGTGGCTGTATCAGAAAGCAAGAGCAAATTATTAGCACTCTTATACTCCCATAAATTTTCGGATAGTGCAGAAAGCACTCCATAGGAGTAAATATTGGAGATCAGGTTTCGAGACTCTAGGAATTCAACGTAGAGATCACTGTCTACTAGACCAATGATATGTTCTCTTAATTCTTGAAGCCCTGCTTGTGCACAAGCTTCCACTTCCTCCTTTTTCTCCGATTTTTTGGTTGTCCATTCTGCGTTTATAAAGGTGGCACTAAATGGTTTGGTTAAATCTTGAGTTCCCGCTTTCAGTTTTTTAAATACTGGAATTAGGTTGGCTCTAAAGTCAGATTCTTCAAGCTGGTGAGATGTGATCAATTCTAGCGCCATAGTGCTAGTATTCTTCATCTCACTTTGGTAGAAGCTCACTTGCTTTTGTAAATCGGTAACAAAGCCTTCTAAATCATCAATGTTTGCCTTGAGTTTGTCTTTAATATCAATAAAACTATCTTGAAAAAGTTTATTCCCTAAGTTTTTAATATTGAACTCAATATTCCAGCCTTTATCTTCTTCAATTTTTGTATTAATGAAAGCGCGCAGCCATTTTTTTACACGTTTATCATCGGTTTGATATAATTTGTAAACAGCCTCGTCCATAGCTTTGCCCACATCTAAATCAAGTTCATAGCCTAGCCTTAATTTAAGCTCACGAGCCAAATGTCGTATGAGTTGGGTAAAAAAATGGTCGAGTGTAACTACATTAAACCGGCTGTAATCATTTAGTAAGTTAGTTAGTGCTAGGTGGCTTCTATGAAATATTTGAGCTTGGTCAAACGGAATGTTATCTTTTTTAAAATCAGCTTCTATAACCTCTAATAAAACCGACTTTTCTTCTGTTGCTAATGCTGATAACTCCTTTAAAATGCGAGATTTCATCTCATTTTTAGCATCGTTCGTAAACGTGAGGGCTAAAACTTGGTGGTAGTCATTAGGGCTTAGGATAAGATGCTTAATAAATACCTTGGCTAGGGTAAACGTTTTACCGGAACCTGCAGATGCTTTAAGAATGATTGCGTTAGAAGTGGAGGGCATTGCATAAAATTACTGCAAAGAGCTAGAGTGGACAAAGCATTGATAAACTAAATTTTCGGACTAGCTAGAGCGTTATTAAGGCTTTGGTCTTTTATAGACAGGTACGGTGCTGCAAGGCTCCCCAAACATGAGGCTGGCTACCACAGGTTGCAATATTCTCACCAATTTAACATAAGCTGAAGTAGGAATGGCATTGCCACTACACCCTTTTACTACCACTTTAGCATCTTGGTATTGGGCTAAATTAAGACGCTCCAAAGCCATTGTAAACAGCTCTTTTTCTAATTCAGCTAGTGTGCCAAATGTAATATAATTAGCAATAGGCGTAAGCTTACTTGCAATAAGCATGAATGCCCAAGTGGGCACGATGGCATCTACAGAACAGGTAATGGCTACATTCTTCTCTTTGTAATCTTCCCAATTATGTTCTTTTATAAAGGCTCTAAAATCCCTTTCCTTAAGGATAGTTTCTTCGTATAAATTATGTTTTATATCAAAAATCACTCGTTCTCCTGTAGGATAAAATGTTTCTAAATCCAATGAAATGATGGAGCTGTTTGCTACTCTATTTATAATTTGATCACTCACGCAAATAGGTTTTTAGGTTTAATGGCAATGAACTCTTTAAGGTACTCAGGTTCAAAATAAGCAAGGTCTTCGAATGCCTCCTTTTGGAATTTCGCCCATGCCAATTCACCTACATGTACGGCTGATGATGATTGAATGTCTAAAAAGACTGCATTTTTATTGCCACCTAGCAGAGGCTTGCATTTAGGGGATCCATTACCAAAGAATAATATTTTATGCTTTTTTAGCTCTTCCGAGAATGAGTTTTCATCAATAATTTTAGCTTCAGTAACTCGAATTGTATTTAAATCAGCATCCATTAGTAAGCTATATACTTCCATTCTCCGTGCATCCAACATAGGACAAAGAATGGCTTCTTCAGTCATGTATTTTGCAACTCCAGAGGCCATGGACTCTAAGGTATTAACTGCAATTAATGGGATATTTAAGGCGTAACATAAGCCCTTTGCTGTAGAAGTGCCAATACGCAAACCTGTGTACGACCCAGGCCCTCCGGCAATGGCAACGGCTGTTAGTTCTTTGGTAGAGATTTCAGCATAAGATAACAAATCCTTAATAAGCACTGCCAGTTTTTCAGAATGTGACTTATCAACGTAAAGAGTTGATTCTGCGAGCAACACGCCTTGGTTATGCAATGCTACTGAGCAGATTTTGGTGGAGGTTTCTATGCTAAGTATCAACGCTAGTTTTGTTCTAAAAGGCTATTGTATTTGTTGGGGTTGTTTAAGAGAGCAATGGCTTCCGTTACATCATTATCGTGGGTGATTGAACAAGCGATTTCACCTCTTATAAAATAATACCTTCCCATTATTTCTTCCTCAAGAAGACTCTTAATCTCTTCTTTATGTGTCTGTAAATCCTTTTCTTTATTATGAGCCACTTCTTTTTTTAGAATTTCAAGCTTGTCCTTAATTTTATCAAGCATGGGATCTTTAGTCTCATTGGCTTCTAATTTGCTAATGGCTTTTTCCAACTTGGTGGTATAATCGTAGTTTTTGCCTTCTAGCCAGGTCATAAAGGAATCATACTCTACCTCAGAAAGGCTAAATCCTTCTAGTTTAGGTGCTGAAGCATGATTATAAAAATATTCGTTTGCATAATTAAATATATGGGCTTTGCTTAATAGGCTAATGGTAATGGGTGCTAAATATTGACCCTCCACTTTAATGTCGGGAGTAATACCCCCACCATCATACACGGTTCTTCCTTTTTTTGTTCTAAAAGCAACCTTTAGCGAGTCAGGTACTTTACCAACACTCCCATCTTCGTTTTTATGCGAGTAATCAATGGCTTGAATACAGCGTCCACTAGGGATATAATACTTGGCGGTTGTTACTTTTACTTGTGCATTATAAGGTAATTGCCTTGTAGTTTGAACCAAGCCCTTGCCAAATGTTTTCCTTCCGATAAGCACGGCTCTATCGTAGTCTTGTAAAGTGCCTGATACAATTTCGGAAGCCGAGGCACTTCCACTACTTGTTAGCACTACTAATGGAATTTCAGTATCTGTAGCTGCGCCTAATGTTTTATATTCTTGTGTCCAATCCTCTTGCTTGCCTCTAGTTTCTACCACTAAATTACCTTTAGATATAAACACATTGCTAATATTTACCGCTTCGAATAACAGCCCACCGGGGTTTTCTCTAATATCTAAAATTATGCTAGTAGCCCCTTTAGCCTTTAACTTTTTTACTGCTTGTTTAACTTCTTTGCCAGCATTGGTGGTAAACTCGGTAAGTTTTAAGTATCCAATATTCTCTGTAACCATTCCATAATAGGGCACATTTTTTAATACAATGGTAGAACGAGTAATTGTAAATTCTTTTGTTTCTCCATTTCTTAACACTTCTAATTTTACTGTGGTGCCGGGTTTGCCTTTTAGTAATTTGCTAACATCAGAAGTTGAGGTGCTTGTAATGGGTACATTATTAATTTTTGTAATTTGATCTCCAATTTTTACACCTGCTTTTTCTGCAGGAAAGCCTTCATTTGGCATGGTGATTATCACTTTATCATCAATAACACCTATCAAAGAACCAATGCCGGCATATTCTCCAGTAGTCATGGTTCGGAAATCCGCAGCTTTTTCTTCAGGAATGTAATTGGTGTAAGGGTCGAGAGAAGCTAACATAGCATTTATGCCAGTTTCTATTGTTTTTTTAGGATCAACCTCATCTACATAAAAAGCATTTACCTCTTTGAAAAGGGTAGCGAAAATATCGAGATTCTTGGCTATTTCGAAATATTTATTATTTGGAGTGGCCATTGCCACCAACACTCCAATCACCCCAATAATTAAGAATGCGCGTAATGATTTATTTGCTGTTTTTCGCCACATGTTTATGAATACGGATTAACGATTGTTCTAAAGGGTTTGTAATAGAGGTATAATCTAATATTTCTTTAGACGTATAAATATACGCAATATTGAGTACTTTGAGTTCAGTTGGCAGCAGGTGTTTATGCAAACGGTAGGCTTCTCGCATTCTTCGTTTTAATAGATTTCGATCCACAGCGTGCTTAAAAATGCGTTTAGGTACCGAAAAAAGCACTTGATGCTGTTCGACTTCGGGGTTTGGAAGAGTGACAACCTTAAAAGGGTATAAATAAAAAGAGGAGCCATTTTTAAATAGCTCCTGAATATCTTTTTTACTCGAAAGTATTTCTGCTTTCGTAAACGTGTACCTAACTATTTTATCAAACTCTTCCATTTGACAAATAGAATAGCTTAAAGGCTAATTATCTTTTATGCCTTTTTTCGCTAGATACAGTTAATTTTTTTCTTCCTTTAGCCCTTCTGTTGGCTAAAACTGAACGACCGGCTGCAGATTCCATTCTTGTTCTGAATCCGTGCTTGTTTCTTCTTTTACGTTCTGAAGGTTGGTATGTTCTTTTCATTATATGCTTATTCGAATATTCTAAAACTGGGCTGCAAAGATAGGGATTATTTCTAAACTTGCAAACCCAATTTTAAAATTGACAATTAATAATTGTGAATTATCAATTATGATTTTATTCTATCTTAAAAATAGCCTCATCAATGGTGCCATTTACTTCTACCGAAGTAACTTTTGCTTCTAATTTCATAGGCCCCATTGGAATTACTACTAAATGCGGAATTAACACACCGTTTTCAGCAGAATAATCTTGATAATCAACATTCTGTACCATTTCTCCCTGTGGTGTTGTTACAGAGTTGGCTACTCTTACTTTTAGCCCAGATTCCATATCGAAATAATTAGTTGCTTTTTTACCCGAAGGATACACTACATCTATTGAATAGGCATATTTATCTCCAACTTTTTCAGCTCCCTTTAAGGTTAATTTTACACCTAAATCCACATAATTCATTTCAGGAATAAAAGCGGCATCCACAAGAGCATCTTTTGCTTTATTCTCATCATCTGGTGTTTTAGATCCCCTAGAGTATTCAGCATAATTTGTGCCATCAAAAACTTGTTTTTGCATTTCCATTGCTCCACCCATTAAAATAGAAATATATGATTTATTGGGACTTGCTTTTATAGATGTAAAAGATAATTTCTGGCCTTGTATTTCAGCCTCACTAACTATTTTAATAGATTTTATAGTAGAAATAACTTCTTCGCCACCAATGGCTTTTACATAATCTGCAATTACCTTTTCGGCTGTTAGGCCTGCTGGCAGTTGAGGAGCATCACTTGGAGTGTACTCAACACCATAATTATCGAAATACTTAACTTCTCCAAATGCTTTTAGTACATCTTTAATTTCGGAGGCTTTACCAACTACTGTAAAATAAGCCTTATCAGGGTGAATGTATTTTTGAGCTGTTGCTTTTATATCGGCAACAGAAACTGCTTGTACATTTTTAAGATAGTTGGCATAATAACCTTCTGGCAAATTATAACGAGCTGTATTAATTGCAAATCTAGCTACCGTTTGAGGGCGTTCTAGCGAGCGAGCAAAACTACCTGCGATTGAGCTCTTTGCTAAATTGATTTCGTCTTCAGAAACATCCTCCGTTCTAATTTTATCCAATTCAAGGATAAATTCATTAAACGCACTGTCTGTAACTTCGTTTCTAACACTTGCAGAAGCACTAAATGCCCCCACTAACATATCACTACTCAAAGAAGAATATGCTCCATAGGTATAAGCCTTATCTTCTCTTAAATTAGTAAATAACCTAGCAGAACCACTCCCTCCTAATATTTGATTTAGGACTCTTGCTTTAATTACATCAGGAGTCCCAGTTTTTAGCTCAACAGGATACGTAATATCAATAACAGACTGAACAGCTGAAGGCTTATCAACCAAAGCTACAAATGTTTTTTCTGGTGCTTTTGGCATCTCATAGCTTGTGCTAGGCACATCTCCTTGTTCCCATTTAGCAAAGTATTTCTTCACCAGCTTCTGAGCTTCTTTTTTATTGATATCCCCTACTATTGCTAAATAAGCAATGTTAGGCTTAAAATAAGTTTGGTAATAATTTTTGATGTCTTCAATTTTAATGTTACCCACAGTTTCTTCCGTGGTCAACGTTCCGTAAGGATGATTTTTACCATACACCAAGGCAGTAGTTACATTGCCCGAGATACTGTTAGCATCTTCTTTATTAGCTGCTAAACCAGAGATTGTTTGGGTTTTAATTTTTTCCAACTCTTCTGCTGGAAAAGTAGGATTAAAAAGCACATCCGACATTAATTCTAATAATTTTTCTTGGTGCTTAGTAAGGGATGAGGCATATAATGAAGTAGCACTTGCACCTAAGCTAGCACCAATAAAATCAATAGCTTCATCCAATTGTTCTTTAGTTCTAGTGGTTGTGCCTCTACGTAACATTGTACCCACCATATCAACATAACCAGCATTATCAACTTCCATAACTGGTTGGTGATCGAATACTAAGCTAAGTGTAACTCGAGGTAGTTTATGGTTTTCCACCACAAACACCTTCATTCCATTTTTAAGTGTAAACGACTCATAATCTCCGATTTGAATCGATTTTGCAGGGGCTGGAACAGGTAGTTTAGACCTATCCACTTGTGCGTTTGCAGTGCCAATAAAGCCCAGTGCAAGTATATATATAAATATTTTTTTCATTTTAAAATTGTTTTAATAGTACTCTAAAAGAGAATTTCCCTTAGTCATGCTGAACTCGTTTCAGCATCTAAAATAACTCGATAAAAGATTCTGAACTAAATTTAGAATGACCTGTGAGAGTTGGATTTTCATTTTAGAAGATTAACATTTTAATTAGTTATCTGTTTCTACTGCTGCATCCTCGGGCTTTTGCTGAGCCGATTTTGGTAAGTAGTAAAGGTTAACCCTATTGTCTTTGGTTAAGTATTTTTTGGCAACATTCATAATGTCTTCTTTAGTAACCTTCATATAGCGATCTATCTCACTATTAATTAAGTTCGCATCTCCAAAGTACACATAATAATCAGCTAAGCTCTCGGCTATACCTTGCACGGTTGAATTGCTTGAAACAAAGTTGTTCTCCATTTGGTTCTGCAGCTTTTGATACTCAGTATCGCTTATTAATTCTTCTTTTACCAAATCGATTTGCTTTTGCATAGCCGCATCCAAGTCTTCTGGGGATTTACCTAAATTGGCTAAACCAATAGTAATAAATAAGCCACCTTCTTCTAATGAATACGGAAAAGCAAATACTTGCGCAGCAATTTCTTCTTTATCTACCAACTCTTTATAAAGTCGAGAGCTTTGGCCTCCAGAAAGCAAGGTAGTTAACATTTGTAAGGCATAATAATCATCCGTGCCTTGCTTTGGCATTCTGTAGCCATACATAACGGCAGAAAGTTGTACATTATCAAAAACCTCTTCCTTTACTTCTCCACCCATATCTGGGGCCACTATCGTTGGCCTTGGAATTTCACTTGTCCCTTTTTTAATTTCAGCAAAATATTTAGCAACCAGTTCTTTTACTTGCGCTTTATCAATATCTCCTGCTATTGAAAGCGTGGCATTATTAGGCACATAAAATGTGTTGTAAAAGTCTGTAAAATCCTGATTGGTAGCGGCATCTATATCAGCAAATGATCCAATAGGAGTCCATTCGTAATTAGTACCATGGTAAGCCGCTTTAAACATCTTTTCTTGAAAGCTCATATAAGGGCGGTTATCGATACGCATCCTTTTTTCTTCCTTTACCACCTCTTTTTGGGTTGCAATACCCGTAGAATCAATTTTTGCATGCAACATTCTTTCAGATTCCATATAAAGTCCAAGTTCTAATTGATTAGAAGGTAAGGTTTCATAATAGAAGGTTCTATCGTGCGAGGTATTAGCATTTAACGAACCACCTGCCGCTTCAATAATCTTAAAAAACTGCCCTCTTTCAATATTAGGAGACCCTTCGAACATAAGATGTTCAAAAAAGTGAGCAAAACCTGTTCTTCCTTTTGGTTCGTTTTTGGAACCTACATGGTAAAGAACAGATACCGTTACAATAGGAGTTGTGTTATCCTGATGTAGAATAACATGCAATCCGTTGTCGAGGTCGTATTCTTCAAATTTAATACGGCCTTCTTGTGCATACGCACTTCCTATGAACACTGCCAATAGGAGTGTCCAAAGCATTCGTAGTTTCATTTTAGTCTTGTTTGATTAGTATTTATTTGTTGCACAATTCTACAAAACAATTGTTGAAAAGTGTGATAGTAGTCCAATGATTTAGGGGGGGTATAGTCACCTCGATAAAGTTATAAAAAGGGGCTATTCCTTTGTTAACCTGAGTTCGGGATAAGGAATGCTGTCAGCTTTAATCGAAACTTTCATAAACAACTTAGGTTTTTGTAGGACTAACGGGTTAATTCAAGAAAATATAAGGAGGTTTAGGGAAGTTTCGTTAAAGCCCAAAGGGAAAATATCTAGCAGGCAATCTTTTGAAGATAAAAATCTTGAAATAATCCATTATATCTTTGCTTTTTATATTAAAAAGCTCACCTACTATTTTATTTTCTGGCAGCTATTCCTTATCCCGAACTCAGGTTGTTAGCAAAAATTTTCCTTCACCCTGTAGTAAGGTAACTTGATTTTCCTTTGGGTTAAATTCCATTTTTAGCATAGCTTGGTCAAATTTAAATTTATCAATCTCATACGCCTCCAATGGAAATGACGACTGCCCTGTTGCTTGAGCAAATAAAGCATTACCTTTTTTTGTTATTGTAATTTTTAACGGAAACGTAGGGCTGGAGTACACACCTAGGTATTTGTCTAACTCTTCAGATGTAAGTTCTAATCCAGTCTTAAATTCTGGCAGCTCAAAATCCAACCCATAGTAGATGCTTAATGCACCAATAAGAATATCGTTCAAAGGCATTACTACCCCGTTTGATAGATACGAAATAGAAACTTTATCCTCCGGGAAATAAAATGCGTTTGATCGAAACCCATCAATACCTCCTGTGTGGCCATAGGTGTATTTTGTATAAAATGGAACTCGCAATAATCCAATTCCATAACCGTCCTGAATCTCCATCATTTTTGCCAATGTTTCTTCATTAACTAGCTTGTTGTTAAATAAACAGTTTAAGAATAAGTTCAAGTCAGATGGTGTTGATACAATAGCTCCTGCTCCAACGGGAACAGACATATCGGTTTCAGTTGATAGGTCCCAATTAGTTAATTTTGTGTATGACAATGCCTCATTATTAGCCACAGAAATTTTAGAGCCATAATAAGTGTTTTTGAGAGCACAAGGTTTACAAATTTGTTTTTGTATTATTTCGCTAAACTCTTTTGACTTAATTTTTTCTGCGATGAAGGAGAGTAACACATAATTTGAGTTTGAGTACTCAGCCTTAGTGTTTGGTTTAAATACAGATTCATAAGTGGCAATTTTACTAGTCAATGCTTGTTTCGAAATCGGTTTCTCCATCCATGAAGTGTAATTCTGTGCATTTGTAAAATTAAAGATTCCACTACGATGCCTTAACAAATGTTCGATGCTTATCTCACTAGAGTTCTTAATCTCAGGATAATAGCTACTTAATTTTGTGCTTAATTCTAATTTTCCATCATTTATAAGCTGCATAATTATGGTAGCTGTAAACGTTTTGGATATAGAACCAATTCTATATTTGGTCTCTACACTTGCTTTATTTTTATCTGCTATACTTGCAAAACCAATAGACTTCTGATACACCTCTGAGTCACCCTTATAAATAGCGATAGATCCCATTCCTTTCTGGTGTTCGTCAATTCGAGCGAAAAGGCTATCCATTTTTGCTCTATTAAACTCTTGCGCACTTACTTTTATGGCACTGAAAAAAATTATAATTAGAAACAATTGCTTTACTTTTTTCATTATTTTCTGGGGTTTAACCCGGATTATGCAATAGAATTCGTAATGAGAAGACAAAATGCAATAAATCAGAAGTTTATATTCAAAAAGCATAGCACCGCTATGGTTAAGAGGATAAACTTAGTAAAACGACTGATTTGCAGCAGTTTGTATTAGTAATAGAATTTCTATTGCATATTTCGGGTTTAACAGCTGTTAAGTTAATAAACTAAGTCCTCAATTCATCCATTTCATCAAGCAATGTTTCTAGTCTTCATAGAAAGAACGAAGTGAAGAATCCTGATTTAATAAAATGAAAGCTCTTTGTTTACCATTACCCAATAAAATAGCTAAGGGTTAAAATTTATACTTTGGCATGCTATAAATCAATTGCCTTTCATTGAAGTTTACTGAGTAACTAATTAGTCAGAATTCAGCGAGAAATACACTATGTTTATAAAGTAAAACATCCTCCTCCTCTTGAAAAGAATTCAACACTCCGTATTCTGGCCTATTTTTATTCTAATGCTAGTGGTAACAGGCTACAGTTTAGGGAACACTAATGGGTTTATCCAACTCACAACAAAAATCAATACTTGGATTTTATCCACATTTGGCGAATTGATTTCCGTCAGTGTATTAGTTTTCTTATCGTTATCTATCATTGCCTATTTTTCTCCTTTAGGAAAAAACAAAATTGGAGGTCAAGAAGCAAGTCCTTTATTAACTAAATGGAGATGGTTTTCCATTACCTTATGTACCACCATAGCAACCGGAATTTTATTCTGGGGAACAGCTGAACCTTTATTTCATTTGCACGAACCACCCCCAGGACTAGGGTTGGAGCCAAATTCAAGTGCCGCTATAGGTTTTTCCATTTCAACGATGTACTTGCATTGGACATTTATACCGTATGGAATCTACACGATGGCTGGGCTCGCATTTGCCTGGAGCTATTATAATTTAAAACAACCATTTACATTGGGTGCCATGATTTACCCTGCCATCGGAGAAAGAGCCATTGGGCCAATAGGCAAGGTTGTAGATGCCATTAGTTTATTTAGCTTAATTGCTGGAATGGCCGCATCTTTAGGTGCAGGGTTAATAATTTTAGCTGGAGGTTTAGAAACATTAGCAGGCATAAAGTACAGTTACCTAACGCTTGGCTTAATGGCTGTTTTAATTGTAGGCACCTTTATTTTATCGTCTATTAGTGGCCTGCAAAAAGGCATTAAAACCCTCTCAGATATTAACATTAAAATATTTATAGGCTTAGCAATTTTTATATTCGTATTTGGACCAACCTTGTTTATCTTGAAATGGGGATTCATAGGAATTTGGGAATTTATCTCCCATTTTTTCTCACGTAGCCTCATTGGTTTTACAGAAGAAGGCAAAGCCTGGAGCCAAGGTTGGACGGTTTTCTATTGGAGTAATTGGCTTGCTTGGACACCCATTACAGCACTTTTTTTGGGTAAAATAGCTAAAGGTTATACGGTTAGAGAGTTTATACGATTTAATCTCATTTACCCCTCTTTATTTGGAATGGTTTGGATGATGATTTTTAGTAACACTTCAATTTATTATAATACTATTACTGAAGCTGCTCCTTTATTTAATGTATTGAATTCAGAAGGCGGTGTTAGCAAAGTAATATTCTCAACTCTTGGCAATTTACCGTTATCTCAACTTACTTCTTTCGTGTTTTTAGTAGCAGCCTTTTTAAGTTATGTAACTGCTGCTGATTCAAACACTACCGCCATGAGTGGCATCAGCTCTAAGTCAATTAATGATGATGAGCCCTATTTGTGGATGAAAGTAATTTGGGGCGTACTAATCGGCACCATTGCTTGGGTAATGATTTCCTTTTCAGGTGATGCTGAAACTAGTGGTTTGGATGGCATTAAGATGCTTTCTAACCTTGGAGGATTGCCTGCTTTATTTTTAATGCTAGTGGTTGCTGTAGGAATGGTGAGACTTATTTGGAAATCTTATTAGTGTTGTAGTGTTTAAGTGTTGTGGTTTAAACCCCATAAACTTAATCACTACAACACCATCAAACTAAGCAACTACAACACTAGTTAAAATTTCCTTCGCTTGTCCCTCTTCTAACCTTGGCCCAAACTTAGACACTATTTTAGAAGCCGCCAGACTTGCAATTTTTCCAGCATTGGCATAACTATGTCCGTTGGTAATTCCATATAAAAAGGCTCCTGCAAACATATCGCCTGCACCATTACTGTCAATAGCATCTACTTTATACGACTCAATATCTATAAACGTATCACCATCAAAAATCATGGCTCCATTTTTACCTAAAGTGATAGCAAATCGCTTGGCGATGAACTTTAATTTTTCACGAGCTTCTAATAAATTATCGGTTCCTGTGTATTGCATGGCTTCATTCTCATTGCAAAAAAGAAGATCAACGCCTTTGCCAATTACTTCTTCAAAACTAGGCTTAAAGAAATTAACAATGGCTGGGTCAGACAAAGTAATACTTGTTTTAACACCATGCTTTTCTGCCAATGCTTTGGTTTGTTTCATTGCCTCTTTGCCATTATCCGAAGTAATTAGATAGCCTTCAATATATACATAATCTGCATTTTTAATAGCCTCTTCATTAATAGCAGAACTATCTAATGTGGCAGTAATGCCTAAAAAAGTATTCATTGTTCTATCAGCATCAGGTGTAACCATTACCAAGCATTTTCCTGTAATACCTTCTTCAAGTTTGTCTTGATTAAGGTTTGTGTCCAACCCTGCTTTGGTAAGGTCGTTCATGTAAAACTTGCCATAATCATCATTAGCAACTTTGCACGAATAAAACCCGCTTCCTCCAAATTGGCTCACACCAATCATTGTGTTAGCTGCTGAACCACCCCCTTGTTTTTTGATTCGTTCTCCATCAATGGCCTTTACCATTTTTGTTTGGCGTTCTTCATCAACTAAGGTCATAACACCTTTTTCAATCTCATTTTCTTTAAAGAATTCTTCTTCTACTTCAAATTCAATATCTACCAAGGCATTACCAATGCCATATACGTTATATTTTTTCATTTCTAATAGTCAAATTGGAGGGCAAAAATAGTGATAGTATTGATAAAACTTTCATCTAGGATTGTCATTCCTTCAAAGTCATCGGATGATTTGCCCATAAAAATCACCATTACTTCTAACCTTCAGAAGCATTTTGAAAAACATTCATCCGATGACTGAAGGTTGTATGTATATTTGAAAAATGTATGCCATCGTGGATATTGAAACAAATGGAGGCAGTTTAAAGAACTCCAAAATAACTGAAATTGCGGTGTATCGGCACGATGGCGAACAGGTGGTTGACACCTTTATTACCTTAATTGATCCTGAAACTTACATTCCTCCATTTATCACCCAACTTACAGGCATTAGTAATGATATGGTGGTTGGGGCACCTAAGTTTTTTGAAGTTGCCAAACAAATCATTGAGATTACAGAGGGCGCTATTTTTGTAGCCCACTCCGTAAACTTTGATTACACCATTATCAGGGCAGAATTTAAAAAATTAGGATTTGATTTTACACGAGAAAAACTGTGCACCGTAAAACTTAGCCGCAAACTCATTCCGCTCCAGCCTTCGTATAGCTTAGGCAAATTGGCTGATAATTTAGGCATAGAGATAAATGGCCGGCACCGCGCAGGAGGAGATGCAGAGGCCACTGTTAAGTTATTTGAAATTTTGATTTCATTAGATTCAAAAAAGATAGTTTCAGGAAACATAAAACCCTGTGATCCTAAATTTGAAAATGCTAATATTAGTGCAGAGCAAATAAATACGCTACCTCAAGATGCAGGGGTCTATTATTTCTTTAATTCGGATCAAGAATTGATTTATGTAGGAAAAAGCAAAAATATTCGCAAACGTGTAATGACTCATATGCTTAATAGTCAGACAAAAAAAGGTCTGGCAATGCGCAAAGAAATTGCAGACATAGATTTTGAAATTACAGGAAGCGAGCTAGTGGCATTGCTAAAAGAATCGAATGAAATTAAAGAAAAAAAACCGTTTTTCAATAGTGCTCAAAAGCGTACCTACTTTCAATATGGCCTATTTACAGATCAGCAATTAGACGGCTTCGTTCGACTGGAGTTAAGAAAAATTAAAGAAGGCTCATTGCCTTTAACTGCTTATGGGTCTCGAAAAGAAGGAATAGAGCATCTCTACAAATTGAATGAAGAGTTTAATCTTTGCCTTACGTTAACTAATTTAAACAAATCTAAGGGAGCATGTTTTCATTATAAAATTAAGCAGTGTAACGGTGCTTGTATTGGCAAGGAACTTTCTGAAGAGTATAACAAGCGAGTGATGGAAGCGTTAAGCACCTTTAGATTTACCATTCAAAATGTTTTTGTGGTTGACAAAGGACGATCATTAAATGAACGTACTATTGTGCAAGTAAAAGACGGCAGGTATGTGGGCTTTGGCTTTGCTCCTTTGCAGATAGTTAATAGTGGAACAAACGCAATAAATGAAGTGATTAAATCGTACTCGAACAACCGCAATGTACAGCATATTTTAAACACCTTTATTAACAAGGGTATTTACGAACGATTAATAGAATATTAACATGAAAAAAATAGTCCTGTTTTTAGTAATTGCATTTAGTACAATTGCGTGTAAAGAGTATGAAGACATTCAATTTTTAGGATTGAAAGATGTAAAAGTGAACGGTATTAAAAATGGCAAACTGCTGATTAGAACTAATGCCGCATTTCACAACCCCAACGATGCTAAAGGGAAATTGAAAAGTGCTAATATTTATGTGTTATACCAAGGCGATACACTTGCACATGTTACACATATTGAAAAACTTGTTGTTGGTGCAAACACTAATTTCGAAGTGCCCCTTTCGTTAGAAATATCTATGAATAAATTGCAAAAAGGCTTGTTATCTAACTTGGCTTCTTTATTAAGAAAGAAGTCTGTTGAACTTGAATTTAAAGGAAACATTAAAGTAGCCAGTTTTGGTTTTGCCCAAACCATTCCCATAAGTTATAAAGAACAAATTGAGTTTTAATGGAGGTGTGCAGAAGCCTCCCCTCTTAATGTGTTAATTAAAATGATATTGGAATACTTCCTAATATCGATATAAAAGCATTGCCAAAACCGGTCAAGATATCAGCCATTGAAATATTCTTCCAATGACTGATATCTTCTACTTGCAGGGATTCCAGCTTCAACCCAGCAAAATCTAAAATCATTAGAAATGCAACTAGTGATGATACTAGCCCAATGCCAATAATTATGTTTTTGACTATCTTAGGGTTGAGTGACAATGATAGTTGTTGAAAAGTAAATTTATGTCGACCTTTTGACCTTGAAAGCATGTTGTTTGACCGTGTTTGTTATATAGATGCACCTTTCACTCAAAAAGTTGTACAATCTTATAATAATTTTGTACAGGTTTTGATAAGCGGTCTAATTTGGTGATAAAACAAGGTGTTAGATGAAAACGCTCAAACTAATAAATTGAAAGGCTTCGTTAATTTGTTTTCTCAATAGAGCAGGTTTGTGCCTCAGCTAATCGATTAATACTGGAATTTTACTATTCTTTTCCCTATATTTATTATTAGATTATAAATATTTGTAAAAAATGCTTCGTAACTATATTAACTACTTATCAAGTAGAATTAAAGTATTTGTTGTTGCCCTAACTGCGTTCACATTATTAATTAGTTCTAGTCCTGTCTTATCTCAAGATTGGCTAACGGCCTATAATAATTCAGTTGAATTGTATAATGATGGCAATGCTGCTAAAGCGCTAGATGAAGCCATGCGAAGTGAACAACTTTATCAAAAACAGTATGATATAAACCATAATAATTATCGAGCTATTCTAAGGCAATTATCGGTGGTGAGCTATGATCTGCAGAATTTAAATGAGGGCATTGTTTACGCAAACAAAGAAGTTAGCTCTTGGAGGAAGGCCGTAAACGTAAATGAAGCAAGTTATATCGATGCACTTGATATTTTGGGAGTACTTTACTCGGCAAATGAACAATATGATTCTGCCGTTTATATTTTGCAAGAAGCGAGTAACCTTGTTTCTGTTACAATAGATTATGATCTAACCGAAAAAGCTATAAAGCAAGGCCACTTAGCAAGTGCATTATATGGGAGTGGCGATTTAGAACAATCTTACGAGCAATTTAAAAAAGTGCTTGAGGTATTGGAGCAATCAGAAGAATTGCCGGCAGAGTACCTTTCGTTTTGCTACACTTACGGCAAGGCTTGTGTAGCTTTAAAAGACTACCATGCGGGTATTAAGTATTTAAAGATAATGCTAGATTATTATCCGCCTGAATACGATAATAACCCAGAAGTGGTTGATGCATTAATTGAGATGGGGAAGGCAGAAACGGAGCTAGCTGAATATAGTGCAGGAGCCGTTCATTATAGTCTGGCCCTCAGCAGGCTTTCGGATAAGCAATCGACAGAATACATAAACACGACAAAGTTATTGGCAGACAATCTGGCTAGGCAAGGTAAACATGAAGAGTCTAAGGCGCTTTTAGACGAGATTGGCTCATCCCTTGAAGCTGGGAGTAACCAAGCAGCATTTTTGCTTGCGAACCAAGCTACGGTGCTACTTAATAGCGGAGATGCTAATGGAGCAAGTCATTTATTTGATAGTGCTCTGTTTATCTTAAAAAACAATCAACCTATTGATAAGGAGGCACTAGGAAATATTAGCTATAACACAGCTACAGCCTATCGTACATTGGGTAATAAGGAAAAAGCCCTAGTGCTTTATCAAGAAGCCATTGCTAGTTCTGTAGAAACTTCTGTAGTTTATCAAAAATCAATAATAGGCAGCGCAAGGTTACTCTTATCAATAGGACAAAAAGAAGCTGCTTCTGCAAGCATTTCTAAACTAAACTTATCAAAAAAAGAAGATTGGAGAGGAACTGAACGAGGAAGTATTTTTAATGAGCTCGGAGGGTATTATCAATCTGTAGGAGATTATGAATTGGCAGCCATAAATTATAAGGATGCCTTAACAGCGGTACCTGCAAAAACCAACACGCAGTTGTATAATAATATTGCCTTTAACTATATGTCGTTATTGCAAGCATCTGGAAAGTTTGCCGAGGCAGAACAACTATTAGCAGCAATTGAACATGAGCTTAAATCAAGTAACCCTGCGCTCCAACTTAGGTTTTTGCAAAACACAGGTAGTTTATACCATGCCAAAGGCAATTTAGCCGAGGCTGAAAAACAATATACTAAAGCATTAATAATAGCTGCATCAACCTATGGCGAGCAAAGCAATGAATATGCAGATATATTATTACGGCAGGCAACCTTGGCAAAAGACAAAGGAGCTTATGATATTTCAGAACCTCTTTTTAAACAAGCACTTGCCGTTGTGGACGATAAATCGATGGCAGCAGCTGCCATTTATAATAATTTAGGGATTTTGTTTCAACAAATGGGCAGATTAGATGAAGCTCAAAATCAGTTTAATGATGCTTTGCAAATCTATAAAAATAATAAAGGTGCAAACCTGATAGATTATGTGCTTACAGAAGAAAATCTTGCAACCCTGTACAGTTTAAAAGGAGAGCAAACGAAGGCGCTTGAGTTACTATCTGAAACGGTTGAATTGAATAAAGATATTTTTGGCTTAAAAAGTCCTAATTATGCCATTTCCTTACATAATTATGCATCGCTACTTCAGAATGAAAATAAACTTGAAGAGGCAAAGCCACTATTTATCGAAGCTTTGGACATTCAAAAAAACACTTTTGGAATCAATCACCCCTCCTATGCAAATACATTACATAACCTTGCTGTTTTGGCTGGCGATGAAAAAGATTACACGCTCGCAGATAGTCTTTTAAACCAAGTAATTGATATTAGAGCTCAGCTCTTTGATGAAAACCATCCATCGTACACGGCAGCCCTTTTTAGTAGGGCAGTGCTAAGGCAACAAATGAATAATTTCGAACTTGCTAAAACTGATTTCGATAAAGTTTGTAATCTCTATTTAAGTCAAATTATAAAGTATTTTCCTAACCTAAGTGAGCGCGAGAAAACAGCTTTTTACAAGAAAATAACACCTGTTTTTAATCGGTACAAAGAATTTTTATTAGAATATTATATTAATTTTAAAAAGGACGATGCCGTCCTTGGGCAGTTATACAATATTCAAATTGCCACAAAGGCTATTTTGCTAAACTCTGTTAATAAAACCCGAGAACGAATTCTGTCAAGCAATAATACTGAGCTAATAGCTGACTTCACAGAGTGGCAGTTACTAAAAGAACAATTGGCTGTTTACTATACTTATAGTAAGGCCAAACTTGTAGGAGAAGGAATTAGTATTTCTGATTTTGAAGAGGAGGTAAATCGAAAAGAGAAGAAGCTATCGCTAGCGTCTGAAGCGTTCGCAAATGAATTTGATAAAAAGCGAGTTGTTTGGCAAGATGTACAGGCCAAGTTAAATAAGGACCAAATTGGAATTGAATTGATAAGAATTGAAAGAAATTCGAATGATAATATAGACTCTGTAACTTATATAGCCCTTGCCATTAGTACTTCATTTTTAAGTCCTACCCTTATTGTATATCCTAACGGTAAGCTGTTGGAGGATAAATACTTACATGGGTATAATAACTCCATAGCCTATAAAACAGAAGATGATTTTAGCTATAATAGTTTTTGGCAACCTCTAGAACCTGTAACTAAACAGTTTAAAATAATTTTACTGTCGGCAGATGGGGTTTTTAATAAAGTTAATGCCAACTCGCTTTATAATGTTGCTAGTAGCACTTATCTAAACCAGTTGCAAAACGTGCAATACGTAAGCTCTACAAGAGATTTGCTAGGGGAAGCACGACAGAGTGTTAAAAACAAAAACGCTTTATTAATAGCAGATCCCTATTACCACAATAGTGAGAAATTGGCTTCAATTCAGCCACAACGGAGCTATAATTTTGGTACAATTTCTCAGTTACCAGCCACAAAAATTGAGGTGGACGATATAGCTAAAATTATGAAGGAAAATGGCTGGGGAGTTAGTGTTTTTCTAGGAGAAGAGGCTCAAAAACAAATAATGATTCAAAAGAGCCCTGAATTACTTCATATTGCAGCACACGGATTTTTTTTACAAGCTAACAAAGGAAATTCGAATTTTTTAGATAATCCATTATTTAGGTCTGGCTTACTTTTAGCTGGTGCAGGTGACGATAATATTGAAATTGACAATGCAGGAATACTAACAGCTTACGAAGTAATGAACATGAATCTTGACCAAACGGAGCTTGTGGTGTTGTCGGCCTGTGAAACAGCCTTAGGCGATGTGCAAAATGGAGAAGGTGTTTACGGATTGCAACGGGCATTTATTGTTGCGGGTGCACATACGTTATTAATGAGTTTATGGAAGGTTGATGATGACGCAACTCAAAAGTTGATGTCGTTATTTTATAAGTTTTGGATGAGTGGTGTAAATAAGCATGAAGCCTTGCAAAAAGCGCAATTAGAAATTCAAAAAGAGTATAAATACCCGTATTATTGGGGAGCATTTATTATGATAGGTATATGACCTCAACTTCTAAAACCATATTAATTTGTTTTAGTTTGCTTTGTTTGAGCACAGTAGGCTTAGCACAAGACAGCCTGATGCGTCAAATACCGGCTAAGGGAATTAATACGGCTGATTTTATTGAGTACTCTCCTTCCATTAGTGCCGATGGTAAAACTATGGTTTTTCAATCGAACAGAAAAGATGGTGTAAAATATAATTTATACGAATCAAAATTAATTGAGGATGGTGTTTGGTCAGAACCAGTTTCGCTAGATAGCATAAATAATTTTGGTGCTGATAATGATTTGATTGGAGGGCCATCTCTTAGTTTTGATGGCAACTTTTTGCTGTATTTTGCTACGTTCGACTCTGGCTTTGGGCGAGAAGATATTTATTATTCAACCCGTGAGGCCGATGGGTGGAGTGCTCCTATAAATCTAGGGAAAGAAGTAAATTCGGCTGGTTATGAAGGGTTTCCATCCATTTCGGCAGATTTCAAAACATTGTATTTCGTTAAGGAGCGGGCATTGGATGAAATTGAGAATAGATCGGTTCGAAAAGCGATCACATTTCCCTATGCTATTTACCAATCGAGCAGAAGCGTTGACGGAGTTTGGTCTAAGCCAAAAGAGCTTTCTTCAACTATAAACTTATATTCTACAAAGGCACCCAGAATTATGGCCGATAATAAAACATTAATATTCTCCGCCATCCGGTCAGAAGATAAATTGGATTATGATTTATTTCAATCGCAAAAAAATATTTTGGGCGAATGGAGTTTGCCAGTAAATCTTGGGTTTGTAAATACTGATAAAAGTGACCAATTTTCATGTATTTCAGCTTCAGGCGACTTAATGTATTTCACGTATGCCTCTAAAGATATTTACACTGTCGAAATTCCTGAGAGGTTCCGGCAGTTTGTAAATAATGTTGTTTCAGGTAGTATTACCAACCAAGATTCAGGAGAAGGTGTTGAAACCGAAATTATAATTACCGATGCACGTACCACTAAAGAAGTAATGAGGTCGAGAAGTAGTCCTGCCGATGGGAAATATGCCTTGGTGTTAGCTGCAGGCAGAAATTACAACATTGAGTTTAAAGCAGATGGTTATTCGACCTATGCCTCAACCTATGACTTACGAAAAACAAAAAAATACACAGAGTATGTATTAGATATTCAATTATTTACTTCGGCCAAACTTACCTTAACCGTAAGCGATTTGGAATTATTTGAAGCCTTAGAAGCAGATGTAAAATTTAAAGAACAAGGGTCGAGTTCCTTTATTGAAGAAGTAAAAACTATATCGAATAATGGACGGGTAGTGTTGGATTTACCTTTGGGTAAAGAGTATGAGGTATTTATTAGTGCGCCTCATTTTAAAGGAGCCTCATTTTCGTTGGATTTAACGGGCTTAATTATTTATAGGGCATATGAGAAAGATCTGGAATTACAGCCCGAGAAAGTTCGAATATTTTTGGATGTGGCAGATATTAAAAATAACAGTAAAATCAGGTCTAAAATTATTATTAGGAACAAATCCAGAGATGAGGTAATTGAAGCTTATGGTAATGAGTTTGTAGAATTAAGAGCAGGAGACAGGTATGAAATAGAATCTACTAGTAGCGATGGGTATGCCTTTAACTCTACTACTATTGATTTAACGTCAAGTGGTGTTGGTTCGAATGAGAAAATAGGAATGAAATTAACGAAGCTAGAGATAGATGCTAAGCTTACGTTAAAGAACATAAATTTTGAATCTAATTCTGTTCAACTTTCCGAAAGCTCGTATATTGAGCTTCAGCGTGTTGTAAAATTAATGATTGAAAATCCAACGTTAGTGGTAGAAATTGCCGCCCATACCGATGACGTAGGGTCAGCACAGTATAATACGATTTTGTCGGACAGGAGGGCGCAAAGTGTGGTAGAATATTTAATTGATAATAGGGTGGCATCATCAAAATTTCAAGCAAAAGGATATGGAGAAAGCACACCGCTGGTTTCAAATGATACTGATGAAAACCGTGCAAGAAACAGAAGAGTAGAACTCAAAATATTGGATATACAATGAGAGTACTTATATATATATGTCTAGCTTGCTTATCAATAAAGAGCTTAGCGCAAGTAACTAAATATAAGGATATTGTGCCAATGATTGAAGGTGCTTCCGATAAGTATACCATGGATGTTCTCAATGCATTTTTGATTAAAAACTTAGACCATCCAGCAGCTAATTTAAAAATTGCTAGTTTATATTTAAAAAAGGCTTTAGAGGTAGATCCCTTAATTGAGTATGAAATGGTGCAGGCTCTGGCTGAAAGAGCTCAACAGAAACTATTTAAAGCAGGCTTACTTATTACAGAGAAAGAAGTTAATAAGCGTAGTGAGTATTACGCTTGGATTGCAAAAAAAAATGAGGTTACGGAGGTTACATTTAGCCTAGTAAAGCAAGAGCTAAAAAGTGAAAATGAAGAGGTTAGTAAAATAATAAAGAGCTTACCGTTAGTGTATTCAAACTTTACAACTTCAGTTGATTTTTACGATAAATCCGTTAAAAATTTCAATCAAATCTCTAGTAATTATCTAAGTTTAAAAAACCTCTACTTGCTGTATGATAGTAAACTAGATGAAAAATTTACCACCTTAAAATCAGATTACGATTCCTCGATTTATTATTTTGAAGCATTTAAAGTAAATACGGATAGTTTTAAACTAAAAGGCTATAACCAAATATTAACAATCAGCCCAATTAATGTTTTTCGATACGATGGACTGGTAACACAAATTGATTTTTTAAAAAATGACGTGGATATTTGGAATTATGGAGCTTGGGTGGATACTGTAAGGGCTGTAGTGCAAGGCGATATAGCGGAATTAAGAAAATTGCTGAAAACCAATGAAGATAGGCAAAATGCTGCCATTTCAAAGATTAGTAGTTCTGCTGGCAATCGAGAAGCAGTTGTAGTTCCTGTTGATAAATCATTGGTTTTTAATTTACTGAGGTTTGATTATAATAATCCGATAGTGCCCCTGTTAAAATATAAAGAATCGAAACAAAAGCTGTTAATAGAAGAAAAGAATAGCCTGTACTTTGATACAGCCAATATTGAAATTGAGCGCAAACTTCTGTTTTACAATAAAATGGTATATCAGATACTAGAATCAGATAGCATTATTTCGCAGTTTAAAAATAGGTTTGATGCCGTGCGAATGGCTAAGTATAAATTGTTTTTAGATGAAAACTATAAAGGCATAGATGGTAGCAGCCAGTATATGGCGTCTGAAAAGAACAACCTAAGAAAGGAGCTTGCGATATACGGTGAACTTCTGCAAGAAGGAGTTGAGTCAATTAAACCGATTGATTCTATTGGAACTACTGTGCGTTACAAAAGCTTACGGGTTCCCCTCTATATTGCCCGTATTGACACGGCTCTTTTGGCAACAGGTGTGCCCTATACTACTCATATTTTAGCAGCACCCGATGGGGGATTTTATGTGGCAGGCGAATATAAACCCAATAAAAAGCTAAGAAATACAAAGGTTTACTTGCTTAAAATTAATAGCCAAAATAAACTAAAATGGTTTAAAAATTACGATATAGAAATAGATAGTGCTGGAGTCGATAGCAATAGTAAATTGGCTAGTATTACTCTTACCAATGAAGGAGTCGCTATGTTAATCCGGTCAACCCATTTAACTTCTCAAAGCCATGCAAATTCTCTAGTGCAAGTATTATTAGATGGCAATATAAAAATTGCCAAGCGGTTAGGGTCTGATTTATACCCTCGCAAGGTATTGTATAATGAAGAACAAAACAGTTTTGTCATTAGTTATAATGGTAATAATCTAACATTAGATGATTCTGAAAAGAATAAGTTCGAGCTTAAAACGATTAATAGCTTAGGCGAGGTTAGTTGGACTTACTCAGATGCCAATGTAGGATCATTTGTTGGATTTCTAAGAACAGAAAATGGCTACATAATTGCTAGAAACTCTATTAGTTTAGGCAAGCCTAAGGTACTTCTAACTAAAGTAGATTTTGCAGGGGTTAAGGGTCAAGAAAAAATAATAAACCTTGGAGTTAGTGTACCCATTCAACGAATTTATAAGCTTAATGATGCCAGTATTCACTTAATAGGTGATGGTCTTTACCAAATGATTAATGCAAATCTGGAGAAGGTGTATCCGTAAAATTTAACATTACTAAACTGCCGTCAGTTTCTAGTGGGTATTTTTTAGTACTAATCAGAGTCATTATATTCTTTGTATATTATTTCACACTTTCTCCGTTTAGCAAGTTTTGAAATTTTTTTGAAGGATAGAGAAGTGGATGAAGGAAGTGAAACTTATTAATATCACTCAAACTCAAACACCTCTGTAGGTCTTGTCTTCGTTAACCGCTTACTAATCGTTTTCCCATTATATTTAAAATGGATAAGCGTATTTTGATCATCGAAAAGCTCAAAAAAAATAGTGTTGGTAATGCTCACCGATTTCATTTTTTTTACTCCATAATATTCTATATAACACCACAAAGCATCTTGCTCAATTTCGTGGCCAATATATTTACGCTTCTTTTGTTTACCATCAATAGTGATTTCTAAATGGCTTAGGATATAATCTTTAATTAAGGAATCCAAATACACTTTATTCTGAGGGTTTACTACATCAAGCCTAACGTTATACACTTTGTTCAAAGTTTCTTCCAAATCGTCTAAAAACACACGTTCAGATACTTGTAATGCCTTCGTTTCCTCATCGTGTTCGATTTCGCAAATAGATACATGAAAGGGGTGCAAAAAGATGGAAGCCCAAAAAGTAATAATGGATATTAGAATAGTCATTTATTGAATTCTCAATTATACAAACGGTTAATAAAACCCAAAATTAAACATTAATTTTACGACTTTTAAAAAGAGAGCTATTGGATACATTTAGGTTATATTTTCAGTTAGGAATGGAGCATATCCTTGATATAAGGGGCTACGATCATATCCTTTTTGTGGTAGCGCTAACAACCATTTACCTTTTAAGGGATTGGAAACGAGTGCTAATATTAGTTACAGCCTTTACCGTAGGGCATTCTATTACACTAGCCTTAGCTACTTTACAAATTATTAGGTTCAATTCCGACTTAATCGAATTTTTAATCCCTGTCACTATTTTTTTTACAGCATTAGTTAATTTATTAAGGAAGAGAGCTGAACAGAGCACAAAGAAAATCCAATTGAACTATTGGCTTGCATTATTATTCGGTCTCATTCACGGCATGGGCTTTTCAAATTACTTAAGAAGCCTTTTAGGCACAGATACCACCATATTTACACAATTATTGGCATTCAATGTTGGTTTAGAAGTAGGACAAATTATAATTGTTCTATCTTTTTTGGCACTTTCCTTTTTATTTGTAGGTATACTTGGTGTAACAAGAAGAGATTGGAAATTGGTGGTTTCCTCCGGTGTAGCAGCTATTGCCACCACATTAATGATTGAAACAAAATTTTGGTAATAATTTATAATAAATAAAATATGAAACGATTAATCCTGTTAATTACATTGCTATCTGTTGCCATGCTAGGCAATGCACAAGAAAAGTCGGGCTGGCAAGGAAAATTTGAGCAGCTAGGTACTACTTTGCCCACCCCCAACGCTTACCGAACAGCTTCTGGTGCGCCAGGAGAAGCTTATTGGCAGCAAAAAGCGGATTATAAAATAAAAGTGGCTCTCGATGAGGACAAGCAAACTATTAAAGGATCAGAAACGATTACCTATTTTAATAATAGCCCAGATATCTTAACCTATCTATGGATTCAGCTTGATCAAAATATGAGGTCGAAAACATCACAAACGCCCCAGGTGGCTTCTTCTAGCTTGCGCTCTGACTCTATTTCGGGTAAAGTACTTCAGCAATATGTATTGTATGATGTTGATTATGATGGAGGCTTTAAACTTACGGCCGTAAAAGATGCAAAAGGCAACGATATGGATTATGTTGTTAATAACACAATGATGCGCCTAAACTTGCCAGAAGCACTAAAACCAGGGCAAAACGTGTCGTTTTCAATCGATTGGTGGTATAATATTAACGACCGAATGTCCCTAGGAGGCAGAGGCGGTTATGAGTATTTTCCTAAAGATGACAACTACCTGTATACGATTGCACAATGGTTTCCTCGGATGGCAGTGTACAGCGATGTGGAAGGATGGCAAAATAAACAATTCTTAGGAAGAGGCGAGTTTGCCTTGGTTTTTGGTGATTACGATGTTGAAATTACCGTACCTGCGGATCATATCGTAGCCTCAACAGGTGCACTCCAAAATCCTAAAGACGTACTTACCGCTATTGAACAAGAACGTTTTGAACAAGCTCAAACTTCTGGAAAACAAGTAATTATTGTAACTCAAGACGAAGCCATAAAAAAGGAAAAAGCCAAATCAACAAAGAAAAGCACATGGCATTTTAAAGCCGAAAATGTGAGAGATTTTGCTTTTGCATCGTCTCGTAAATTTATTTGGGATGCTCAAATGGTAGAAGTTAATGATAAAAAACCGTTGGCTATGTCGTTTTATCCTAAAGAAGGAAATCCATTATGGGAAAAAGAATCTACTAAAGCAGTAGCTCATGCGCTCAGAACTTATTCAAGAATGACAATAGATTATCCTTATCCGGTAGCCATATCGGTTCATGCTGCAAGCATAGGAATGGAGTATCCAATGATTTGCTTCAATTTCGGAAGACCACAAGAAGATGGCACTTACTCTGACAGGAAAAAATGGGGAATGATTGGTGTTATTGTGCACGAAGTGGGCCATAATTTTTTTCCAATGATAATTAATTCAGATGAACGTCAGTGGACTTGGATGGATGAAGGCTTAAACACATTTGTGCAAACCGTTACCCAAAAAGAGAATTACCCTGATATGCCAAAAAGAAGAGGTGAGCCTAGCACAATTGTAAATTATATGAAGGGCGATCCTGATTATATTCGTCCGATTATGACCAACTCAGAACAAATCATTCAGTTTGGCAATAATGCCTATGCTAAGCCTGCTACGGCTTTAACCATTCTTAGGGAAACCATTATGGGTGAAAAAGAATTTGATCACGCATTTAAGGAGTACGCAACTCGCTGGGCATTTAAGCATCCAGAGCCTGCTGATTTTTTCCGTACCATGGAAGATGCTTCTGGGGTAGATTTAGATTGGTATTGGAAGGGTTGGTTCTATACTATAGATAATGTTGAAATTGAGTTGAGTAATGTTCGTTGGTTTAAAGTGAATACAGTTTCTCAAGGTATTGAAGGTCAAAACCAGAGCGGGAAAATTGAAAATGCCAATAAAGATGAAGATGGTAATAATAATGACTTTTCGAACGGGCCAGAAAACTTAGCAATTACCGATACACCAGATCGTTATTATGGTGAATTTATGAACACAGTTGATGATGAGGCTATTAAAAAAAGAAATGCGAAGAAGAATTTTTACGAGCTAACTTTAAAAAATAATGGCGGTTTAGTAATGCCAATTATTATTGAGTGGACCTATACTGATGGCACAAAGGAAACAGAAATGATTCCTGCTGAAATTTGGAGATCGAATGAAAGTCAGGTTAAAAAAGTGTTTGCAAAAGACAAAGAGGTGGCAAGTATTTCGATTGACCCTGAACAAAGAACGGCTGATGTAAACACAGATAATAATGTATTTCCTAAGCAAGAGTCGAAATCTAGATTGGACGAATTTAAGAATAAGTAGTTAGTAGAATTAAAAATAAGTAACGCCATCGCGAGGAACGAAGCGATCCCTAATTTGCGGAGAAGCTTCTCAATCAAAATTGATGACTATAATTAATTTCCATATGAAAAAGCTATTAATCGTTACCCTTTTGGCCATGCCATTTATGGCCAACTCCCAAAATTGGCAAGGCAAATTTGAACAATTAGGTACTCAACTACCAACGCCAAACGAGTACAGAAATGCAGCAGGTGCTCCAGGCGTTAAGTACTGGCAGCAACAAGCAGATCATAAAATTGATGTGACCATCGATGAAAATACACTAAAACTAACAGGCTCTGAAAAAATTACTTACACGAATAATTCTCCTGATAAATTGGGGTATTTATGGGTACAGTTGGATCAGAATGTTCGCCAAAAAAATGCCTTAGGCACCCAAGTGGGTACTCGCAGAATGCGCGATTCTGTGGCAGCAAAATCTATGATGCGTTACACCGATGATTATAATGGCTACGATGGCGGTTTTAAAATTGTATTTGTAAAAGATGCCAATGGAAACCAATTGAAATATACGATTGTAGAAACAATGATGCGGATAGATTTGCCAACAGCAATGGCTACTGGCGATTCGTTCGAATTCTCCATTGATTGGTGGTATAATATGTATGACCGTATGTTAGTTGATGGCCGTGGTGGCTATGAGTACTTTCCAAAAGATGATAACTATGCATTTACATTAACACAATGGTTTCCACGCATGGCGGTGTACGATGATGTAAACGGATGGCAGCACAAACAGTTTTTAGGTAAAGGTGAGTTTGCCTTAACCTTTGGTAATTATGAAGTAAATATCACGGTGCCTTCTGACCATATTGTAGGCTCAACGGGCTGGTTGCAAAATGAAAAAGAAGTACTAACTGAAAAACAGCAGGAACGTTGGAAACAAGCACAAAATTCTGAAGAAATTGTGTTTATCGTAACAGAAAAAGAAGCCAAGAAAAATGAAAAGTCGAAACCTGATGGAACAAAAACCTGGAGTTTTAAGGCTGATAATGTAAGGGATTTTGCCTTTACTTCATCAAGGAAATATATTTGGGATGCGGTTGCGGTTCAACTAGAGAATCAAAAACCGATGGCCATGTCGTTTTATCCTAAAGAAGGAAACTCTTTATGGGCAGAGTATTCTACCGAAGCAGTTGTAAATACACTGAAGTACTACTCAGAAAAAACAATAGATTACCCCTATCCTGTGGCTATTTCTGTTCATGCAGCAAACCAAGGAATGGAGTACCCCATGATTTGCTTTAATTTTGGTCGCCCAGATGAAAAGGGGAAATATTCTCAGCGAACATTAGAAAGTATGGTTGGTGTTATTGTGCACGAAGTAGGGCATAATTTCTTCCCAATGATTATCAACTCCGATGAGCGACAATGGACTTGGATGGACGAAGGCTTGAACACCTTTATGGAGCATAACACAATGGTTAAATACTACCCGGATTTTGACCTTACTTGGGGAACCCCACAAGGGGTTACTCGCTATATGAAAGGTAATCCTGAGTATATTCGTCCTATTATGACTAACTCCGAACAAATCAGGCAATTTGGTTATAACGCCTATGGGAAGCCATCGGCCGCTCTAGTGTTGCTGCGCGAAACAGTTATGGGCGAAGAACTTTTTGACATGGCCTTTAAAGAATATGCAGAGCGTTGGGCATTTAAGCATCCCATGCCAGCGGATTTCTTTAGAACAATGGAAGACGCTTCGGCAGTTGATTTAGATTGGTTTTGGAAAGGATGGTTTTATTCTATAGACCATGTAGATGTGGAGCTTTCGAATGTACGTTGGTTTAAAACTAATACAGTTTCTCAAGGCATTGAAGGTCAAAACCAGTTGGGTAAAATAGAAAATGCAAATATAGACGAGGACGGGAATAATGTAGATTTTTCTAATGGGCCCAATGCATTAACCATTACAGATACCCCTGGTCGCTTTTATGGCGAGTTTAAAGCAAGAGTTGATGATAAGGCGATTGCGAGTTCTTATAATGGCAAGAATTTCTATGAGCTTTCTTTCAAAAATGCTGGAGGTCTAGTTTCTCCCATTATTATTGAGTGGACGTTTGCAGATGGCACAAAGGAAATAGAGCAAATTCCAGCAGAAATCTGGAGGTCGAATGAACATGAAGTGAAAAAGGTATTTGTAAAAAATAAGGAGGTTGTAAATATAACCATCGACCCGAAAAAGGAAACAGGTGATACCGAGACGAATAATAATTACTTCCCTAAACGAGAGGATAAATCGAAGTTAGAAGAATTTAAAGATGCTCATTAAAAAATGGTGCAAGCGTCCGCTTGTACCATTTTTTAATTCAAACTCTATAAACTCGCTGTTAAATCGGTTGAAAGATTATTACTGCTTTATTATTTTATAGGTACGTGCGCCTTGGTTATAAGAGATTTTAATAATGTAAATACCACTATCCAAATGGGTGGTATTAAACACTATGTTCCTTCCTTGTTTTTTCACCTGTGAGGATATTGTTTCGCCCATCATATTAAAAAGCTGAACCGAAGCATCATCAAGATCGAAATCGGCAAGAACTGTAACCGATTGATTAAAAGGGTTTGGGTATAAGCTAATGCGTCCTAAGTCATCCAAAACAACCATTTTAACAGAGGAATAGGTGCTGGTGCCATCAAAATCCGTTTGTTTAAGTCGATAATAATTTCGATTTTTCAATGGGCTACTGTCCCAATGCTCATATTGTAAGACTTTACTGCTGTTGCCTGCCCCATCAATCTCGCCAATGGCCAACCACTCGCCCTGCCCGTTGGAGCGTTCTATAGTAAATAAATCGTTGTTTTGCTCAGATGCCGTACTCCAGAAAAGCTTCACTTTCCCTTGAAGTGCTTTTGCTTTAAAGCTAAGTAACTCAATAGGTAGTGGAGTATTAGTATTGTCTATTGTACCCAGAGTAAAATAATCGCCATCCGTAAAAGTAACATTGGAAAAGGTAACAAATTGATTGTCTATATTATAAGAACCAGTTTGTGGTGCTACATCATTATCTGTAAACAATGCATCATTGCGAGTAATCATTAACCGCAAATCAGAACCAAGAATAGTAGGAGGAAGGTTAGAAACATCAAACGTAAGCCTTACAGTACCTACATCAACTGCTGTGCCGCTGGCATTATTTTCACTTATCCGCCATACACGTTCAAGTCTGGCTTCAATAACAACCCCATCAACATCCACAGTATTTATGGTATTTATATCGGCATTATCATGCCCCCACATTAAAAACTCATTATTATCAATATCACTAGGTAAATTCATCCTTACTAGCCCAGTTCCCTGTGCGTCTTTATGGCTGCTACCATCACTGGCCTGACCAATACCGGCTACTTCAAAATCATAATTATTATTTCCGGGGTTGTCCATTTCATATACATCGTTTGCACTTAGTGCTATATTATATTTAGCTGATAAGTAATTATTGATAATAATACGTTGGGCTGTATTTACAGCAAGGTTAAATTGTATTACTTCTGCATAATCTCCCCCCAGATAAGTGCCATAATTAGAATTTAATGCCCCTAAGGTAAGTTCAGCACTGCTATTTAAAATAGATGTTGATGTTTCAGAGGCCGTAACTGCATTAGCTTCAGAATCGTACATATTTGATCGAACCCCGCTTGCCAACGAACCATCGTAAATCATAGTAAGTAAGTAGTTAGTAGCATTGGAGTAGGTTGTTGCCCCAGTATTGTAGCGGTCGTTAAATGTTACAATATCACCATATAGAGCATCTGAAGTAAAAAAGAACCATGTGTAAGAGTAGTTAAGGTTATCACCACTACTAATGCGCTTTCCTAGCACGCCTCGAGGGCTTCCATCTAAATTGGCCGGTCTAAGTACCGAAAATAATGAAAGGCCGGATGAATTATCTAAAATATCTGCATCTGCAATGGTCATTTCATCATCGGTGCCATCAAAGCGTACAACAGGCATAGCGTTAATACTGCTTGTACTAAAATAAAGAGGCTCTCGCCCTGATGTAGATTGTGCGGCATCGTTACTATTGCCCGATGCATCCGACCAAGAAGCCACAACAGATCCATCTGCTGCCGATATATCATCGGCTTTTAACCACAACCCATTGTTAACCAAATCGCCCACACCACCTGGGCCATCAACACCTGTAGTATAAGAACCAGTATTAATAGGGGCGGTAAACCCTCCACAATTTACAGTACAGCTAACAGTAAAATCTGAACATATTTGTGCTTCGGTAGCACTATTTAAATATTGAATAGTAGGATCTAAAGGACTTCCTGCATCTGCACCAATATTTAATACACCCGATCCACAAAGCTGCGCATCTGTCCAGTCAATATATAAATCATCATCTGAAGAAGATGTATTGTTTAGTATAGTTATACTATTGCCGGAAATAATAAAATCGTCATCGGTTGAGAAAGTAGCTGATGTGGTTGTTTCCAAGTTGCCCAGATTAACGATGTCGGCTGTACTTGTTAATGTACCGTTAATGTATGTATACCCTTCGTACATCGATCGTACTGAAATACTAAGGATGCCACCGGCATCTATAATAATATCACCAGTTTGATAGAACATCCTTACATCTGAAGAGGCAAAATCCCCCACATTGGCTCTGCTTAACCCATCGGGCGAAACCCCACATGATTTGTTATCATCGGTAGCATTTACAGTAATGGTGTGGCCATTTCGTATAACCACATTATCCGTTCTTCTGGGGTATTCGCCTAGTGCAACCGCCCCTCCCGAACCATCGGAGGTTAGCGACCATGATGTATTGGCATTCCAATCGCCTGTAGCCAACGAATAGTAATATTGGCTAGGATAAAATAAGGTGCCCGCTACATCGCAAACATTAATGGGAAAATCAGGGTAAATAGCATTAACAGATTGGTCTCCTGAGCCATCTTCAGTAGCCCAATTAGCTACATTGGCTATAATGGCAGCACAAGATGCAACGCTACTGTTGCAGTTGGTATTATTGGTATATACCATTACATCTTCATTTCCAGTAATTGAAATGGCATTAACTCCGGCAGTAAGCCCTGTATTTACCAATGATCCGTTAGCAAGGCTAAACCCATTATTGGCAATGGCCGAAAGAAAAGTTGTAGGTGTAAACCGGTCGATACCCAAAAATATATAAATAACTTCGTTGGAAGCGGCAGCATTAATATTTCCTGTTGTAATCGTACCAATATCCGGTATTGGTGTAGAATTGAGATTGGTGATTATTATAACAGTACCAGCAGCAATAGCACTTCCGGTGTTATTTTGCCATGTCATTTCTGTTTCAGAAGTAGTCAAAAATGCCCCGCCTCCTCCTATGGGCAATTCGTTCCATTCATTATCATTAAAGTGTATAAATGTGTTATCAGGTATATCTACTAATGCCACAAAAGAAATGCCATCATCGGTATCGGCATCAAAGCTGGTAAACATTACTTCCCCTTCGGTTTGGGCAAAAGTTATGAATGGCAAGCCACAAAAAACCAAAGAAATTATTATTTTAGAGAGATTAAATTTGGTGCCCATGCTAACAAAAGGGATTTGGTTAAGGTCAAATTTAATAATACTTTTTCAATCCATAAGGTCTAAAGGTTGTTTTTCTTAATCAAAAAAAAATAGATTTAGTACTATATTTTATTAAATTTATATCACTTGGTCTAGAAGATATAAACGTCTACTGCGGATGGTTTTTAAAAATATTTTTAAAGTATTTGCATTAAGTATCATTAAACTGGAGCTTGAATCTAATGCACCACGCTATTCTTAAATACCAATGTAATTGAGAAGGCCTTGCTTATTTCTTATTATGGGAGATAGGAAAAAAATGTTTCATTAAGCAAACAAAGTTGTGGATTGATTTCAAAAGGGAATTAACGATATTAGTTGGTATTACAATCTTCTAATAATCAGTAATTTAAAAGGAAATATCGTTATAAAAAATGCTTTGTTTAACTACTGTTAAGAGTTATTCAAAGCATTTTTAGGATTTGAAACCTAGCAGGTTTTGCTTGATTAAGTTTTGAAGGTGAATTTATGCCCACTATGCTGGCTAATTTAAACCTGTTAGGTTTTTATGAATAGTAGGTTAAAACATTTCTAATTGGTTGGGTGGCTTTTCAATAGGTTTACCTGTTTTGCCCCAGTAATTGTCTATTAACCCATATTGCTTGTCCGTAATTTGAACAATGCTCACTTTGCCGGCACTTAGCAACATAGATTTTATACGTTTTATATGCACTTGCGTGCTTTGGCGGCTAGCACAATGCCTTACATATACACTATATTGCATCATGGTAAACCCATCTTTTAGCAAATTTTTGCGAAATTGAGAGGCATTTCTACGTTCTTTTTTGGTGTTAGTTGGTAAATCGAAAAGCACAAATAACCACATAATACGATATGCATTTAAACGAGCATGAGAAATCATGTTAAACTAGGATAATTCACTTTGTTTGCTTCTCCACTAAAACACCGAGCAAGAGAGGCAGTGGTTTGGCTTAAGGCCACCATAAGAGGGCGTTTTGTTTTATTCATGCGAACATCCATTGTTAATAAATCCAGTAGCCATGCTTTTTCCGGGCTATTTAATACTTCTGTATCAAGCCCCTCTTCTAACATATCTGTTACTACTAAATCAACATAAGGTCTGTAGGGTTCCATAATATCATCGGCAAGTGCAAAGGCATTATACCTATTATGATGATGAATGCCCAAAGTAGCTAGGAGCCCACTACCCGCTAATGCTCTTGCAGTAGCAGCTCGTAAAATAGCGTAGCCATAATTTAAAGCAGGGTTTGGGGCATTACCATAGCGGTTTCGGGTAAAATCAACGGGAAACAATCGCTGCCAGTATTTTCGAGCTGCTTTAGCCTCAATACCTCCTACATCGCCACTTTTTACTTGTGTGGCCATATAATGCAAAGCCTGCCCATCTCTACCTACTAAATCTAGCAGGTTTGCTTGGTTTTTAATTTTTGCTATTATGGTTTGTTTCCATAATTGCTTTTTAAGTGGTTCTGAGGCTTGTACCTGATGCCTAAATTGTTCCCCTTGTAAATTATGGGCATCTAAATGCAATAGCATAGAGCTAGGATGATATTTCGCATCGCAAAAAATAACAGCCGTATTATTTTCAGCCAAAAGTTGTATTACAAATTGAGTAAATGTAATTTGAGCGTGTTCAAAAACAATAAAACCAATATCTTCTATTGGTATTGTTTTTTCTTCGTCTGTATTTTTATCTACAACTTTTAATTGCTTGTTTTTTACGCTTAGGTGGTAAGGGTTTCCAAAGAATAAGGTTCGTTTTAGCATAGTTTTTTTGAGACCTGACAGGTTTTAAAAACCTGTCAATCTGAGTTCGACCTAAGGAATACTGTCAGCTTTAAGTGAAAATTTCATAAACGACTCAAATTTATGTAGGACTAACGAGTTAATTCAAATAAATTTGAGGAAGTTTAGGGAAATTTCACTAAAGCCCAAGGGAAAATATCTAGCAGGCAATCTTTTAGTAATAAAAATCTTAAAATAATCCATTATTTTTTCACTTTTTATTTCCAAAATCTCACCTACTATCTTATTTTCTGGCAGCATTCCTTAGGTCGAACTCAGGTTGTCAGGTCTGTTGATTAGGTAAATTCCATTTCTAGCTTATCCAAATTTTTAATAGCGCAGTCGTGAAATTTTCTCGCATTTGCCTTGCCACCAAGTAGTTCTTGCACCGCCTTTCTTTTTAACATGGTCAACTTATCTGTTAATAATGCTGGAAAACTGCTGTAAGGCCAATCTTCCATGCGCTCGGTAAATCCATGATGTACCGGATTGTGATGAATGTAAAATATCACCTCTTTTAGATAAGTTTCTGAATCAATGGGTTTTTGTTTAAATGGCCTCTGAAATAAACTGCCCTTTCGGTCGTACATATTGTTAAATGCTTTGGCATAGCCATTAAATAAATTGCTAAAGGGCTGCTTTAAAATACCTAACAGGTTTCCAAAACCTGTTAACCTGAGTTCGACCTAAGGAATACTGTCAGCTTTAAGTGAAAATTTCGTAAACAACTCAAATTTATGCAGGACTAACGAGTTAATTCAAAGAAATTTGAGGAAGTTTAGGGAAATTTCACCTACTATCTTCTTTTCTGGCAGCATTCCTTAGGTCGAACTCAGGTTGTTAGGTATTTTAATTCTATTTCAGTTTTAGTTTTTATCAAAAAATGAAAATGGTTGGGCATTAAGCAATAGGCGTACGTATCTGCAATATCCGATATGTATTCTCCCCATTTCTTTAAAAAATATTCATAATTTTCATCGCTGCGAAACAAGTTTTCGTTGCCGTTGGCTCGGTTGTAAATATGATAGTACGTGTTTACGTCCATTTTTTGTGCGTTGTACACCTGTCAGGTTTTAAAAACCTGACAGGTGTATTTAATAGTTATTACTACATTTTTTCAATTTTACCTGTTGGGGTGATTTTAACTTTTATTGGGTTAAATGTAAGCCACCCTGTTTTGCCTTCTCCAAAACCTTTTATATATTCGTAGGATTCTCCTAATTTACCATCTAATTTGCTCTCTAAATGTTTTCTGAAATAATAGTCACCAGATGTAAATTTTTGCACGCGATACAAATGTTTTTGTAATAATGTTTTATTAAGGTTATTCCAGTCAATCTCATCATCAACTAGCCCCAGTAAAAATGTATCGTTAATTTGTAGGGTTGTAACAATTTCTCCGTTTCTATCCTTAGGAGGTAACTGTACAACGGGTTGTTTTTGTTTTTTACGTTCAACTGCTGTCCAAAAGGTAATAATATCTTCTTTTAATTCGCCTTTTTCGTTTTTGTAAATTAGTACGTGATGATTATTTCTAGGATTCACATATTGGTTAATCTCTTTCAATTTTTCTGCACCTCCAATATTTTCTTTTAACCGTACTTTTTTAACTGGCACTGGCTCTCCATTTTTATTAGGTAAAAATATTTGAGGCTGAGCCATTCCATTTTCATCAACTACATAAAAGGTTTCTTTCGGTATGTTTTTCTCATTTTCAAAACCACCTAGCTCTTCTATTCTATTCAGTACTAATTTGCGAATAATCGGGTCAACTACTTTATCAACCTGTTTGTTGGTAGTTAAACTTTCTATTGGTTTTCTTACATGATAAGCTTCTTCGCTATTAGGAGATTGTCGTTTCCCAAAAACAGTTTCTTTATGTAATTGTCCCCTAGCCGCTACTCCAATATTACTATATTCAACTCCACCTTTTTTAGTTTTAGAGTTTCTGACAGTTAAAATATTATGGCTTTTTTTATGTGACACCAAAATTTGATTAATGGCTTTTTCGGCATCTTGCCTAAAGTTATTCCAAGGCATTGAAAAATCTTTTAAATCAGATGTTCTGTTGTAACGGTTCCATTTGCTCAATTCTTGTAAATGACTCTGGGTAGAACAGGCCATTACCAATGCATCAACTGCGTGATGCCTGTGGTCATCTCTACTTTTAGTATTTTCATCGTTCAAAATTGAGTTTAAACCCCATTTTTGACGGAGGTTGGCAGTCATTTGCCCTGGTGCCACCTGTACACTATTACATATTTTGCTTAAATAATTTTTAGCTTCTTTACTAATGTAACGGGTATCGTTTAGCTGTCGGCTAATAAAATCATCATCGTGCTTTTGCTTAACAAACTGCTTAAACTTTTGATAAGCATTTGGGTAACCTTTTTTATTTTTAAAACTACTTAATGCTTGTGTTTTTATTTTTTTCCATTTTTCTTCTCCTTGTTTACTGTAAAACTCATAAGGTGTTAAATCTCCTTTGGCTCTATTTTCATCGGCAAAGCATAAGGTTTTATTCATAAAACTATCGTTTAACGACCTACTCCAAGGCATAATATGTTCAATTTGAACTTTACCCGAAAAGAGTTGTGAAACTTCAATTTGTTTTCCTGTATAAGGACAAGTTTTATTACACTCCTCCCACAATTTATATTTTAAAATATTATCATGTGTATATCTCTGTCCAATGTAATCTAGTTCTGCTTTTACCCTATCATTTTCTCCTTCTAATCTTTTCTGTTCACGTCTAATTTCGTTTCGTTTGGTTTTAGAAATTTTTAAATCACGTGCCAACTCTACTTTTATTTGGTCAGGTTTTCCGTAATCATCAATAATTTCGTTAACCAACTTTCTTATTTCAAAAAGAGCAGATATTACAATAGGATTTCTAATGCTTTGTATTTCTTTATCTGCATTCTTTCCTAATGGCAATTTGTCTAAAATTTCATTTGTTTCAATACTTGCAGAATGATGATAGAGCTTTTTAAGTTGTTTTTCTGTTAACCCATAATCTTTTTTTAAGAACTCTTTTAATGTATCAATAAATCCGCCTTTCTTACGGTTTCTAACAATATCATAAATGTTGTCTATAATTAAATTTCGTTTATCGTCACCAAGCAAGTCCCAATCTTCACCAAAAGCATTTGTTATTCCTCCAAGTACAACTGCCAAATCATACGTAAAATCTTGTTTTAAAAATGGCAAAATATTATTAATTGCTTTTCTGCTTAGATTTGAATAACCATCCTTTAAATTAATATTGGATATTTTTTTAGCTTTTTCTTCATCAAAACTCCATTTTTCTTTAGCATATTTTTCCAACTTGTCTTTATCTTCAAAAAAGTAAAGTATATGCCAAATATCTTCCTGTTCTTTTTCGTTAAACTCAAACCAATTGGCACCAAAATATTTTTTATTTGATAGTTGACTTATGGTATGTGTTCCAACAATATTATCATCATCTTTATAATTGAATTGATAAAAATTGTCTGCTTTTTTTATAGCTTTTCGCAAAGCCATAAACCTTACTTTTTCTTTACTAAAAAGTTGTTTAACTAAAATTTCTCGTTCTTCTTTACGTAGTTTTTTACCATTACACTCTACTGTATTTACCCACTGATAAACCCTAAATTCTTCAAAAGGAATAGCACTTAACTGGCATTTTGTTTTTTTGGTTTCAAACGTGCAATTACCTACCAAATGTTTTTGAGAGCGTAATGGTCGCTGATGAAATAATATTCCATCATCATTGTACCCATCTTTTTTTCTTCCGCCTAATAAAGACTTTAATTCTTCGGTTAGTTCTTTATGAAATGTTTTTTGCTTTTCCCAAATCATTTCAAACTCATCAATATACATTTGGCGAGTGGTATATCTATTTCTTATCCGTTCTAAATTTTGCTTAAAAGGCTCTAAATCTTTTGGCTGTATATGATTCAAATAAGAACCTAATGTTTTATAATTTTCAATATTTTCTTGTGTTTCAGAAATACCTGTTTTCCCAATTTTAGCATTTCCTTTAAAAATTATGCTATCTTCTTTTTCATCACTTCCTGCACTTCTGCTATTACTCAAAAAGCCTCTTCGTTGTATTATGTGATAAAAAATACGACCTAACTCAAACAAAGAAATCTCGTTATGTATGGCCATAGCTCTTAGATGATATGGATTTAACCGAACCCACTCTTTAAATAGCACGTCATTAAATATTTCATTATTTGACCAAATTTTAACTTTTTCAAAAGGTATTGGACATAAATTATTTATGGCTAGCTCTCGTAACAAATATCTTTTTCTCAGTCGTCTTCTAAAAAATTGCCTTCTCGTCCCTCTAGCATCTGTCCTACTCGCATTTTTTGAAGTTTCTCTTCCTTCTCCCTCTCCTAAATTCTCAACTCCTTCAGGGAAAATTCTACTGCCAATGCCGAGTATTTTGTTTTTAGCCTCATCAACCAACGCCCAACCAATGCTATTGGTGCCTAAATCGAGTCCTAATGTTTTTGCCATTATATTGTAGGTTCGTTTAAACCTACAATATAGGAATTAATATCAAAAAAATAAGAATAACTATCATGTTTTTAATACCTTTACACGTATAAGATTTTATCCTTTTGAAATCTTTTCACAATAAGGCTATATGCCGTAGGGGAAACTCTTAAGCCCTGCGTACTCCGTGGGGCTTATTTTTTGGCATAAAAAAACCTAATAATTTTTGGCTATTAGGTGCAACAGGTTAAAAATATGGTTTACCTAATCCTATCCACACTTCTTACCAAATTTTCGTCTTTTTGAATAAATCTACGGGCAAGAATGTTCATAAACATGGCCATGGCAAGTGTAAAAGAACCAGGTTCAAACTTGCCTGGAGTAGATTTTTGCAGTTCGTAGATAAAATATGCCATCAAGCCAATGGTAATCATCATAATAAATGAATTGATTACACTCATCATCATTTGAAGCATGCGGTTTTTATGCATAAAAATCTCAATAAGGGCAACTAAAGCTCCAATACTAGATAGTACTGCAACAGCTGTGTAGAGCCCAAATTCAAGTACAAGGTTTTCGCCATTGGTAAATTGGTAGCCATAAGAAAATAGAGTAATATCCTCCGCATTGCTTTGCCAATAAGGCAAAAAATTAAAAGTAATGAGTAGTACAACTACTAAAAAAAGAAAGATTGTTTGAATTCTTTGTATCATCTTTGAAACTATATTATAAGTTAGCAAAGGTATAAAAATCAATATCAAAAACTGTAGAAATGGAAACAGCTTACATTATAGATATTTTACGTACCCCGGTTGGAAAATTCGGAAGTTCTCTAGCCTCTGTTCGACCAGATGATTTGGCGGCATTGGCTATTAAAGAGCTTATGCAACGAAATCAAAATTTGCCGTTATCGGCACTTGAAGATGTTATACTAGGGGCTGCTAACCAAGCAGGCGAAGACAACCGAAATGTAGCTAGAATGGCTTCTCTTTTAGCAGGTTTACCCATTGAAGTAGCAGGGCTTACCGTTAATCGGTTATGCGCTTCAGGTTTACAGTCAATTATGGATGCATCTCGTGCTTTAATGTTGAATGAAGGCTGTGCCTATATTGCCGGTGGTGTTGAAAGTATGAGCAGGGCGCCTTTTGTAACTGCCAAGGCCGAATCGGCTTATAGTCGAAACATGGAAAGTTACGATACCACTATTGGATGGCGGTTTGTAAATAAAAAATTGGCTGAGCTTTACTACCCATATAGTATGGGTGAGACTGCTGAAAACGTAGCGTTAAAATGGAATATTTCACGTGAAGCCCAAGACGAATTCGCTCATTCTTCTCAAGTAAAATACGAAGAAGCTCATAAAGCTAATAAATTTAAAGATGAGTTAGTTCCTGTAAGTGTTCCCCAAAGAAAAGGAGAAGCTGTTTTGTTTGCAAAAGATGAGCACCCAAGGCTTTCCTCCATAGAGAAACTGGCTTCCTTAAAACCAGCATTTAAAAAAGAAGGCTCTGTTACTGCTGGCAATGCATCGGGCATAAACGATGGGTCAGCCGCCTCACTCATTGTGAATGAAACAACCCTTAAAAAGTATGATCTTACCCCATTAGCTCGGGTAGTTTCTTTTGCCGTGGCAGGAGTTAGTCCCGATATTATGGGCGTTGGCCCAGTGCCAGCCACTCAAAAAGCACTAAAAAGGGCTGGATTAAACATTAATGGGTTAGACTTAATTGAGCTAAACGAAGCCTTTGCTTCTCAATCTATTGCCTGTATGCAAAAACTTGACCTAGACCCTGAAAAAGTAAATGTAAACGGAGGTTCTATTGCCATAGGTCATCCTCTTGGAGCCAGTGGCACTCGAATTTCGGCTACTTTATTGCACGAAATGAAACGCAGAGGTTCCAAGTTTGGGTTGGCTACTATGTGCATCGGTGTAGGGCAAGGTGCTGCAGTTATTTACGAAAATTTAGGGTGATGAGTTTGCTTCATTTTTAGTATGCGACTATTTGTTTACATAGCTTATAAAGGCACCAACTACCACGGTTGGCAATTTCAGAATAATGCACAAAGTGTTCAGCAAGAAATTACTGAATCTTTGCAAATATTATTGAAAAACAAGGGATTAAGTATTTTAGGTAGTGGCAGAACAGATGCAGGAGTTCATGCTCGGCAACAAGTTTTTCATGTAGATGTGCCAGATGGCACAGAGGTCGAAAATTTAATGTATCGATTAAACGGAATTATGAATAATGACATTGTGGTAAACCACATTGAAATAGTTTCGAATAAAGCACATGCACGCTTTGATGCCATCAGTAGAAGTTATGAATACCATGTAAGGCTGAAGAGGACGCCCTTTATGGAAAATGAATACTATTACCATCGTAATCCGCTCGATTTTGAGGCGATGAATAAAGGGGCACAATGCTTATTGGGAGAGCAAGACTTTGAATCGTTTAGCAAAGTAAAAACAGATGTAACCAATTTTGTATGTTTAATTACAAGAGCAGAATGGGTTACTGAAGGACCCAATGCGATTTTTTACATTTCAGCTAATCGTTTTTTGCGAAGCATGGTTCGAAGTATTGTTGGTACATTATTAGAAGTTGGTGAGGGTAAAATAGAGCCTGTAGAAGTAAAAAAAATTATTAAAAAAAAGGATAGAAAATGTGCGGGGCGATCGGTACCACCTCAAGGTCTTTATCTTTGCAAGGTTGAATATCCAACATTTAAGAACAGCTAGTTAGTGAGCAAGAAAGAAAAAGTAACAGGAAAGGTAGTTGATTGGAATGTGCTTAAAAGGCTGATGCAATTTATAAAGCCTTATAAATGGCAATTTATTATTCTTATTGGCCTTACACTTCTTACTGCCGCACTTGTTCCCATACGCCCGTACATTATACAGCTTACCTTAGATAATGAGGTGGCCAATGGCGACTTTGAGGGTCTCATTAAAATGATTTCACTCTTACTTGGGTTGTTGGTATTTCAAGCCATTATACAATATTTTCATACGTATTTATCAGGCTGGGTAGGGCAATATATAATTAAAGACATAAGGGTAAAGCTATACAAGCACCTTATAAACCTTAAGCTTAGTTTCTTCGATAAAACACCCATAGGCCGGTTGGTGACACGAGTAATTTCAGATATTGAAACGCTTTCAGATGTATTTAGTCAAGGCTTGGCCGCCATTGTTGGAGATCTATTACAACTCTTTTTTATTATAGGCTTTATGCTGTATGCCGATTGGCGGATGGCTTTGGTAAGTTTAATTACCTTTCCTATTATGTTGTTTGCAACTTATGTGTTTAAAGAAAAAATTAAGGTATCGTTTAACCAAGTACGAAATGCTGTTGCCAATTTAAACACGTTTGTTCAGGAGCATGTTACCGGTATGAGCATAGTTCAAATTTTTAATAGTGAAAAATCTGAATTAAAAAAGTTTGAATCTATCAACAAAGAGCATAAAAAAGCTAATATTAACTCTGTCCTTTATTATTCAATTTATTTTCCTGTGGCAGAAATTATTAGTGCTACCGGAATTGGTCTACTTATTTGGTATGGAGCTAAAGCTGCCCTGCATGAGGAGGTTACGGGCATATCTATTGGTATGCTCATTGCTTTTATAATGTACATCCAATTGTTCTTTCGTCCGGTACGTCAAATTGCAGATAGGTTTAATACCCTTCAATTAGGCATTGTTAGTACTTCTCGAATTTTGAACCTATTAGATAACAAAGAGTTTGTGGCTGATGATGGAGATTATGCTCCAGAGAAATTTGAGGGCAAGGTCGATTTTAACAGCGTATGGTTTGCCTATGAAGAGGAAAATTACGTGCTTAAAAATGTCTCTTTACAAGTTGAATCAGGGCAAACCATTGCCATTGTAGGTGCCACAGGAGCAGGGAAATCGTCTATTATTAATTTGTTAAGTAGGCTATATGAAATAAACAAAGGGGAAATATTAATAGGTGATATACCTTTGCAAGAGTTTAAAGTGGCATACTTACGCAAGCAAATCGGGGTTGTGCTGCAAGATGTATTCTTATTCTCCGATTCAATTTTAAACAATATTACCTTAGGTAATAAAGATCTATCCGAAGCAAAAATATTGGAAGCCGCAGAATTGGTAGGAGCAACCAAATTTATTGATAAATTACCGGGTGGCCTTCATTATAATGTACTTGAAAGAGGTGCAGGTTTAAGTGTAGGCCAAAGGCAGCTTATTTCTTTTGTGAGAGCCATGGTATATAACCCAAAAATATTAGTACTTGATGAAGCAACCTCTTCCATAGACTCTGAAACAGAAGAAATGATTCAACATGCCATTTCACGTATGATGAAAGGAAGAACATCCATTGTAATAGCCCACAGGCTGTCAACCATTCAAAATGCTGATAAAATTATTGTATTAGACAAAGGCGAGATTAAAGAAGTAGGAACTCATGAAAGTTTAATAGAGAAAAATGGATTTTATGCACAACTACATAGTATGCAATACAAAGCTGTGGTTTAATTTTATAGCAAAATATTCCAATTAAAATTAAAATGTATATTTGCTAGAATGGGTAAAATTAAATCAATTCTATTATTGGCTTTGTGTTTAGGCTTTTCTTACTCTTTCGCACAAAAGAGTAAAGGGAGTTTAACGCAGCGGTATGGCAATAATAAAAAGCCCTTAAAATTTAAGATGAATAAGAAAATGGCAGTGATATGCCCTATTTTTCATCCTAGTGAATATCCTTACCAAGGCATTGGGTTTAGAGCCGGAGATCCATTTGCGTTTACCTATAAGCTATATGCCACCAAGTTTTTAGCCTTTTCTATAGATGGCGGCATAGCTGCGTATGGGTTGTACAAAGATCGTTATAAAGAATTGTATGATAATTCGCCAGGCGCAGATTCACTGGTTTATTTGAACCACCAGGTGCAAAAAGATATGTTTTTTAGTGGCAAGGTAAGTTTTTACCAAGAAGGGCCTAAATTTTTAAAAGGATTAGATATTTATGCCGGAGTAGGATGGCAGATGCGCTTTGCAGAAGTATTATATGGCTATAATGAAGATGTTGGCAATGGAGTAGCAGAGTTTGGTTCAACAACAAGGCAATGGGACTATATGGGACCTGAATTTCATGTTGGCCTAGAGTATTCTTATTTCGATTTGCCCATCTCAGCCTTTTTAGAAGGCAATCTGTTTTATGACATTACCCTTGAACCAGCATTTACTAAGTTTCAGTTTGGTATTGGCATGCGTTATGTTTTTTAGGTGTATATATTAGATTGTTGGGCATAATATAAATAGAATGAGCTTTGTAGTTTAACATCTAAATGAAAAATCTACCTCCTCAAATAAATGACATATTAAAAAAGAACTACTCGAAAATTGAAGCAGTTCTTCTTTTATTAATTTTAGTTGGACTTTTCTTGAAGTCTAGTTCATCAGGATTAGCAGGTGTAATATTAGGGATCAGTATTGGAGTTATTGGCATCCTATACTATTTAGGAGCGTTCCTAAAAACAGATTTCGAAGACATGATATCACTGATGATGAATAAGGTCTTACACATTATTGGGCAGTGTTCTCTGTTGGATTTCTCTTCGAAATACAGAACTTTCCAGGGTCTAACAATATGCTAGCAATTGGTATTGGAACAATGTGCATATCCTCTGTAGTCTTAATGATTAAAAATATAAATGACTGGAAATCTCAACTTTCCTATGCATTAGCAAGAACAATAGTTATGGTTTCAATATTTGCATATTTTATAACTAGTTAACTACGTTACTATACCCATCATTCTGTGCTTAATAGGGTTTCAGTGGATATATTCTTAGTTTATTTCTTGTAGTTAGCCCGTCATCCCGATAATTATCGGGATTAATTTGACAACATGTTATTCTGATACCGAGGCCTCGGTATAAAAAAGTTTGCCTTTGTGGCTTATCAAATTTTTGTACTTTTAACCCGAAATATGCAATAGAATTTCTATTAGGCCTTTAACTCACTTCAAATCAGTCGCTTTGCTTTGTTTGTGTTCTCACCATAGCGGTGCTATGCTTTCGAACCCAAACTGCCTGATTTATTGTGACTTAAAGCCTCATCACGAACCCTATCGCATAATTCGGGTTTAAACCTCCGAACAAGTTTACTGTACGCATAACAATTTATTACTTATGAAAAAATATTTTATTATAGGTGCTATTATTCTAATAGCAGGGCTGGTTATTAATTATAAATTTGGTGGGTTCGAAAAAACCGAACCACAACTTATTGAGGTAAGTGATTATGCCATTTATGGTGCTAGTTATGAAGGTAGCTATAAGAGCAATGCACTAAGTTCCTTGGTTAGCAAAATGCAAACATTGCAGAAAAATATGGCTGATAGCAGCAACGTTGTATTAGTAAACTATATAGATGAAGCCAAAGAAACGCTAGGCATTGTGTCAAATTTTGTTGGCATTATAACAGAAGGGAGAGGGATGGAAGACTTAGAGAAAAAAACTATAAAAGCGAATAAGGCTATAAGAGTTGTGGTTAAAATTAACCCTTTGACTATGCCATCACCAGAAAAAATAAAGGCACTAGCATTTGAGATGGCCGAAAAAGAAGGATTAGTTTTACAAAAGTTAAGCATTGAGCAATACCAAGAGGATGACACTTTAGTCATCGACTTTCCGGTTAAAGAAGAAGCCTCTTTTATTGAAAAACTAGCTTACGCTTATGGCGTTGATAAGTTTAATAAGGCTAACACTTTCCGTTACATATTTAATGTAAAAATGGGAGCAACAGAAGTGGCTAGGTCTTGGGTATGGCAGCCAAACTCTGGGGAAGTTACCCTTATTACTAAAGGCGACACAACGAGATTTAATCATAAATCATTTGCAGATGACCAAAAGAAGCTGGATCATACCTTTATAAATGATAAGTACTGGCTACTGTTTCCATTTCAGTTAATTTGGGATACTGGTTATACACATAGCTTGGTAGAAAATGTAGAAGCTCCAATATCTAAAAAAGTTACCACAAAATTAACGATCGCCTATAATTCGGAAGATGGCTATACACCTGGAGATGCGTACGATTTTTATATTGATGATTCCTTCGAAATTAAAGAATGGAGCTTTAGAAAAGGTGGCCAAGAAGAGCCCTCGTTAACCACTACTTGGCAAGATTATAAGATGTATGATGGAGTAAAAATTTCAACCAACCACGTATCAGATAATGGAGACTTCCGACTTTGGTTTACAGAAATAAAGATTGATTAATCTGGTTCGGAATTAATGTAAAAATCCCCCGAACTGATAGCAATTAAGTCTATCGCCCGAAGGATTTTACTTCTATTAGTTGGCTTGTTGATTCAAAAGAACACCCTTTTTGTTAGTTTGCAAGCGCGAACTCGTTGAGTTGCATAATTAGTCGATGAATGGTTTAAGGTAGTAGTTTAGTTGTCTTCAAACTGTTTTTCTAATGCTCCATGTTCTTCTAAATCATGTACAATTTGTTTGTTCAAGGGAGTTTCTTTAATTACATTATAATTTTCCCAAAATTCTTTATTATAATTTTTGTGCTGGTATTGCAGCCCATAACGCTTCATTTTTCTAGCACTAGAAACCCATTTAGGGTCCTTATTATTAATATGATTGATTAATAGCTCTTGAAATAGTTGAGTAGTTTGGTCAGGTTTGCCTGTTTCAGTATTTACCCATACATTTTTGTACTGTGTTTTTATGTATTTCAAATATAATTTTTCATTATGGAGTTCAAACTCAATGAGCTTATCTAGTCGCATTACATTATGCATCAATTTTCTGCTGCGCTTATAATTATAAATAGGCTCTATTCCATTACCATAGCCAAATTCTAGCCTCAGTATTCCATACGTTATAGGGTCTATAAATATTTTAAGGTCGTAACCGGGTTGATTAATAAATACTAGGTAGAGGGGCTTATTATCAGAACCGATGACTGTTTTTCGTTGTAATAGTTGGTAAAACAAGGGTTCGTCATTAAACGATCGGTATTTAATTACATTGTCGAGTAGTAAATCTTCAAGCAAATTATACTCTTCAAAATACTTGGCATAGGCAAAGTCATAATCGTAACTTTTTCTAATCTCCTTAATGGCTACACGCTCCCTAACCTTTGTGTAATCTTTAGGAGCTTCATAATCTTTGTCATAAATGGTTATGGCAGCCTCTAATAGTGAAACATACTTGCCACCCACCATTTTTACATCTCTATAAAAACCGTCCATTTCTACCGGCTCCATAGGGTAATTTTTAGTAATTCTATTTATCGCAATTTTAAATATGTCTCCTGCAGTTAAAGAGTCAATCACCATCACTTCACTTAAAACAGTTAAGCTTTTTTTTAGTTTAAATGCGACTATACTTTCGGCTTTTGTAACAGGTGCAATAAAGCTTTCGTAACCAATCATACTAATCATAAAAGTTTCGGCCGCGTACTCCCCTGGTATGTGAAAATCAAATTCACCTTTAGCATTCGAAATGGTGCCAATAGGAATTCCTCTCAATCCTATGGTAGCATAGATTAACGCTTCACCTGTTTCTTTATCTGTTACCTTGCCAGACACAGTAATGGTTTTTTGCTGAGCCAGGAGGTTAGGAGCAACAAATAATAATGAAAATATAAAAAATAGGTTACGCATAAAATACTTATTTTGGATGCTCAATAGTGTTCGTCTAAAAAGTAGGGGTCTGATTCAGAAAGATCGCTATCGAGGCTTGCAAAGTCAAAAAAAATGAAATTTACTTGGGTAAATGAGTATTTTTTTGACAAGTATAACGAAGATAGCAGACTTTATGGGCAGGCACTTTAATAACATAAACTACAACAGTTATAACAATACCATTAACTTTGGTAACCGATAATAATCTAATTTGTTAAAACATATTTCCATATCTACTCTTTGGGGCAAGTCATTTTTAATCCTTTGCCTTTGGTTTACCTTCATATTTGGTATTGGAGTTACATTTCAATATTTAATGTTTAGGCCATTTCCATCAACCATTATTAATGGAATTCTATTAAATATTTCGGTTTGTGCAATGGCTTGGGTGGCTTGGCAATGGTCTTCATTATTGTTTAAACGAAGAATACTAATACAAATTGTAGGGCATTTATTTGGCCTCATTATCTCCTTTATAATTTTGGCTTCGGTAAGTTATTTTTTTGAATATTATTTAGATGATTTTACATCGTTTGAAGAATGGCAAGAATTTTTAATGGAGCAACTGGGAGTGGCATCAATGCAATATAATTTACAGTATGTTACGGCTATTACTGTTTATTATATTATAAGATATATTGAAACCATAAAGCAAAATGAACAAGACAAAACAGATTTGGCTATTGCAAATAACCAAATGCAAATGGCATTGCTTAAATCGCAGATAAACCCTCACTTTTTATTTAATACCCTAAATAGCATAAGTACCTTAATGGGTACGGATAAAATAAAAGCTAGAAAAATGATGTCTATGCTGTCTGAAGTTATCCGTTATGCATTGGACTCCAATGATCAGCCTTCCATTTCCTTAGCGGAAGAAATTAGCTTTATTCGTAATTATATCAGCATTCAGCAAGTTCGGTTTGGGGATCGACTTATTTACACAGAGGACGTTGAAGGAGAATGTCTAGGAATAGAACTACCACCTATGGTGTTGCAACCCTTGGTTGAAAATTCTGTAAAACACGGGATTTCTCCTAAGGAGGATGGAGGAACAATTACGCTATCTATTCATAAAAAAGAGGAGGTTGTTTATTTTGAAATTAAGGATGACGGTGTTGGAATTAATAATAATTCGCAATACGAAACAAGCAGTTCGGGCGTTGGCTTAAAAAATTCGAATGAGCGACTCATAAATATGTTTAATTATAAATCAAGGATAAAAACTAAAGCTTCTGAAGACGGCTATTCTGTAAACTTTGAAATTCCATGGAAAAAACAATAAGCTGTATAGTAATTGATGATGAACAGTTGGCACGTCAGTTTGTAATTGAATACTTAGACGATTTTGAGCAAATTGATATTATTGCGGAATCGGGCAAGGCAAGTGAAGCCATAAAGCTGATTAATGAAAAAAAACCAGATTTAATTTTCTTGGATGTGCAAATGCCTGGTAAAGATGGATTTGAAGTACTAGAGAACATAAAACACGAACCTTTTGTCATATTTTGTACAGCCTATGATAAATATGCGATAAAAGCTTTTGAAAAAAACACCATCGATTATTTACTAAAACCTTTAGACAAAACTCGTTTTGATAAAGCAGTAGGAAAAGCCATTGAACGCATAAAGAATAACGATAAAAATTTCGAGCGGCTAATCGATGAAATCTCTCAACAGCAATCCCAAAATTTTAGTCCTAATTTGTTTGTTCAAAAATCGGAGAAGCTTGTAAACCTACCTGTTTCTAATATTATTTGTTTGGAGGCTTCTGGAGATTATACTATTATATCTTCGGCAACAGATCAATTTGTAAGTTCAGCAGGCATTTCTAAACTAGCCATAAAATTAGACCCTGCCTTGTTTATTAGAATTCATCGAAGCACAATTATTAACATTAACCATTTGCAAGAACTCGAAAAGCACTCCAATGGTGGCTTATCGGTAGTTATGAATAATAAAAAGGCCTATTCCGTGAGCCGTTCTTATGCTAAAGCAATTCGAGAAATGATTGTTTAAACCTGAGTTCGGCCTAAGGAATGCTGTCAGAAAATAAGGTAGTAGGTGAGGTTTTGGAAATAAAAAGTGAAAAAATAATGGATTATTTTAAGATTTTTATTTCTAAAAGATTGCCTGCTAAATATTTTCCCTTGGGCTT
>JAKISE010000032.1 GCA_021648745.1 Cyclobacteriaceae bacterium | reverse complement strand
CGCAGGGCTCTTCATTCTTACTAAACAAGACAATAGTATTACAAGTGTTACCAAACTAAATGGTTTATCAGACACGGGCATATCTTTGATTGACTATAACACAACCACCAACACATTACTTATTTCTTACGAAAATGGGCAGATAGATCTGCTTAAGGATAATGTAATAAGTTCGATACCAGACATTAAACTTTCAGATATTTACTCATCCAAAATTAGCCATCACATGTATGAAGATGGCATTTACACCTATTTAAGCACTGATTTTGGCCTATTAAAAATAGATACTGAAACTCAACATATCTTGGAGTCTTTTTTGAATTTAAGCAGCACAGGAGATAATTTAAAAGTTTTTGCAAGCACCATTTATAACGATTCGCTCTTTTTAGCCACAGAAGCTGGTCTAATGGCAGGTAGTTTGGCCGATAATTTAAAAGATTTTTCGAAATGGAAGAGATTTGAAGCCTCTTCGGGTATAAACTCGGAATCAGCCATGGTGTTAGACCTACACCAAAACAAACCCATAACGGCAAATGCTACCCAAGGGCTTTTGCAATATACAAATGGTAACTGGGCACCTTTAGGAGCACTAGTTGGCGATTACACCTCAAGTATAAATACGGAAAACGAAACACTCATTACTGCTTCTGGCAATTTGTACAAATTAGAAAATTCAACCCTTAGTCAAATACAGTCTAACGATATAATTAAGGCCGTAGGGGCAATTTCTGATGAAAATAATTATTGGATTGCAGATAACCAGAATGGAATGGTGCATATAATGGATAGCCAAAGCGAAAGTTTTTATCCTAACGGCCCGTTTTTTAATAATGTTGTGAGCCTTAAATCAGTGCGAAACAAAATATTTGCCCTGCCCCCTTCTAAGAGCAGCAATGGCTTGCCACTCAGAAACAATACTGGATACTCAGTTTTTGAAGATGGGTTTTGGACAAATTATAATTCAACCGGATATCCTCAAACTCAATTAATTCCTGAATTTTTAGATATTACTGGGGTGAGTTCGCAAAAATCTGGAGAGGTAATGCTTAGCTCCTATGGATATGGACTTCTGAGGTGGGCAGACAACCAATTTGAAATAATAAATGATACAAACAGCCCTTTAATAAATTCATCTCCTCCTAATAAAAATGTACTTATTGCCAATATTAATAGCAATAACGGCAATCTATGGGTGCTTAATAATAACACCCCCTCCTCATTACACTTGTTGGCAAACGATGGAAGCTGGCAAACATACGCTCCGTCTAATGGGGTTGCAAACGCTAAAGAAATTATTAGTACAGCTTGGGGAGATCAATGGATTGCCATTAATTCTTTTGCCGGTGGGGGAATTATTGTGTTTAACCAATCTAATGAAGAAGCTATTTTAAAATCAGATGGTTTTGGAACAATTCCTAGCAATACGATCAACCAAATTCTTTTGGACAAGGAGGATAAAATTTGGATTGCCACTACCAGCGGTGTAGTGTATTATTTGTCACCATTTTCGATTATAGAGGATCCATCGCAAGAAGCAATTGTGCCTATTATTAACTCTCAGTTATTATTTAATAATGAAAACGTGAACTGCCTAGCAGTTGATGGTGGCAACAGAATTTGGATGGGAACCAATAAAGGTGCTTGGTTATTTGATAATGACGGCTCTGTGCTAATCGAACATTTTACTAAAGAAAACAGCCCTCTTTTATCTGATATTGTCATTAATATATCGATAAATGATCTTTCAGGAGAAGTATTCTTTAATACAGATAAAGGATTGATATCGTACCGAGGCTCTGCCAGTATTACTGGCACCTATGAAACATCGAAAATATTTCCGAACCCCGTAAAACCCGGATTTACTGGTGTAATAACCATAGAAGGAGTGCCCAGTAATAGTATAGTTAAAATTACCGATTCATCAGGAAGACTAATTACAACATTGGAAGCCAATGGAAACACAGCCGTTTGGGATATGTACAGTTCTTTTTCTAATGAAGTGGGAACAGGCGTTTATTTTGTTTTTGTTTCTAATTCAGACGGATCTTCTACTCAATTTGGAAAAATTGCGGTTGTAAAATAGATTAAACAAGATGCTACTTAAAACAAAAGGTATTGTTCTACGGTTTGTTAAGTATAAAGAAACATCTGTTATCGCCACGGTTTACACAGTTGAAAAAGGGCTTATTAGTGTAATTGCCAATAGTGTAAGAAGCAAAAACTCAAAAAGCAAAATCGCCCTATTTCAACCACTAACATTGGTAGATCTTGTTATTTATAATAATAGCAGCAAAAATATTAGTAGAGTTTCAGAAATCAGCAGCTTCTACCCCTTGCATAATTTAAGGCAAGACCCAATAAAGGCATCTATAAGTTTTTTTATTACAGAGATGCTCAATAAGTGCTTAAAAGAGGAAGAGAGTAACCCTCCTTTCTTTAATTTTATTCAAAATTCAATCATCCATCTTAATGAGCAAGAAAGAGAAATTCAAAACTTTCATTTAATTTTTCTGATCAAACTTTCTCTTTTTATGGGGTTTAAACCTCATTCTACTGCCGATTTTATAAATCAAATTCCTAATTCTTCCTTATATAGAGAGAAAAGTATAAGCAAGTTAATGGATAGCATGCTAATTGCCGATTACGAATCTCCCATTAAGTTAACCAGTGTGCTACGCAGCAACATATTAGATGACCTGGTTAGTTATTACAAAAGCCATCTTGACATTGGAAAAGTAAACTCCATAGAAGTCTTGCACCAATTATTACACAATTAGTTGCGATTTTAAACTTAAAAAAATTGGCATTTTTGAAAAATTTACTAATTTAGTTTATGACTAAACAGTGTTTATTTTGTCATACCTAATAATAGTATTTAATAACCTGAGTTCGGGATAATAGTTGTCCGAATTTGAAGCTGCAACCTTGACTATTAAAAGAGTTCGATATTACATTTTTTTAAGAGACGTTATTTTAATGTCTGTAACCGCATTTGGTGGCCCTCAAGTACATATAGCTTATTTTCTCGATCTCTTTGTTGATAAACGCGGATACCTTACAGAAAAGGAATTGTTAGAGTTAAATGCTTTATGCCAGATTCTTCCTGGTCCCACTTCAACTCAAACAATTACGGCCATTGGGTTTAGAATTGGTGGTCCAGGCTTAGCTTATCTTACTCTTTTGTTTTGGGTTCTACCTGCTGTGGCAATTCTTATTTTTGCGGCAATTGCATTATCCACATTTCAACAAAAGGAAGTTATTATACATGCCATCCGGTTTATACAGCCAATGGCAATAGGGTTTATAGCATTTGCTGCTTTTAAAATTACTTCTAAAGTAATAGAGTCTAAATCAGGCATATTGGTATTAGTGCTGTCAACTATTTTATCACTATCCACCAGCTCCCCATTTTTATTTCCTATTTTAATACTATTCGGAGGGCTTGTGACGGCATTTAAATACAAGAGGCAACCAAAAATTGATAAAAACGAACCCTTAAAAGTTATATGGGCCAATTTTATATTATGGGGGTCTTTTTTAATTGTCGGTGGGGTTTTAGCTACTTTTTCAAACTGGATGCCAATTAAATTATTTGAGAATTTTTATAGAAATGGCTCATTAATATTTGGTGGAGGCCAAGTACTCATTCCTTTATTATACTCTGAGTTTGTTACCTTAAAATCCTACTTAACTTCTCCAGAGTTTTTATCTGGTTTTGGCTTAGCCCAAGCGGTACCAGGTCCTGTATTTTCATTCAGTGCTTATATCGGAGCATTGTCACTGCATGATTCAGGTATTTGGGGAATGATAACTGGTGGACTTGTTTCTGCGGCTGGCATTTTTCTACCAGGTACCTTTCTAATATTCTTCGTCATCAGGTTTTGGGATAATTTAAAGCGGTATAGAATAGTTAGAGCTTCGTTAGAAGGAATAACAGCCGCAAGTTCAGGCATGGTAATAGCCGCTGCCGTTATATTATACCTTCCACTCGAATATGATTTTCTAAACCCAACAATTATTATTAGCACCTTTCTTTTGCTACAATTCACTAAAACAAAGGCGCCATTTATTATAATAGCAGGTGTTCTCTTAGGAATACTAATTTAGTAGCAGATTGAATAACCCTACCCCTCTCCTAAGTAAAAGAAAATTACCGCCTATACCTAAACTGATTTTTTGTTACCAAATACAATCTTAGATTTGAGTAAATTATAAAAAATCAATTACATGAAGCATTATATTATTCTTGTGGGGCTTTTAGCTGGCAGCCTTTTAAGTTATTCCCAAAAGCAAATTACAGTAGAAGACATCTATTCGAAAGGTACATTTAGAAGCAAATCTGTATATGGGATAAACTGGATGAATGATGGAAGCTACTACTCAGCCCTTAAAAATAATAATATTGTTAAATACGATGTTACTAAAGGCGAACAGGTTGAAACCATTTTAGATGCCAGCTCGTTGGGTACTGATATTAAAATTTCGAGCTATGAATTTAGCTCTGATGAAAAGTATATTTTATTACTAAGCGACAGGCAATCAATTTTCAGGAGGTCATACACGGCAATTTTCTACCTCTATAATAGAGAAACTAAATCCTTGCAAAAATTAGATAAAGACCGCATTGCCTATGCAACCGTATCGCCAGATGGCACCAAAGTGGCCTACACTAAAAATAATGATTTGTATTATGTTAATTTGGCTGATATGCAAACTGTACAAGTTACCAATGATGGTAAACGCAACAGCATTATAAACGGCAGCACTGATTGGGTATATGAAGAAGAGCTTGGCTTTACGAAAGCATTTTTCTGGTCGCCAGACAGTAAAAAACTAGCCTATTACAGGTTTGATGAAACCGATGTCCCGGAATATACTTTGCAAAAATGGAATCAAGGAGCCACCTATCCTGAAAACTTTACCTATAAATACCCTAAAGCAGGTGAGAAAAACTCTGTCATCCAAATTTTGGTATATAACCTAGAGGCTAAGAAAAAAACGACTATTGATATTGGTACCGAGAAAGACATTTACATTCCTCGAATCAATTGGACCTTCGATACCAATGTGCTTTCGGTTCGTAGAATGAACAGACTACAAAACCAGTTGGATGTTCTACATGCTGATGCAGGTACTGGTAAAACCACTTTAATACTTCAAGATAAGTCAGATACTTATGTTGATTTGGAATTAACAGATGACTTAACATACTTAAATGATGGGAAGCATATTTTACTAGCCAGTGAAAAAAGTGGCTATAAGCACCTTTATTTATATACGATAGAAGGTAAACTTGTTCGTCAAGTAACTACTGGTGATTGGGAGGTTTCCACTTTTGTTGGTATTGACCAGAAGAGCAAAAAGAAAACAATCTATTTTACTTCCAAAGAAGAGTCTCCTTTAGAAACCTATTTTTATTCCATAGATTTAAGTGGTAAAAACAAACGTAAGTTATCGGCTCATACAGGCTCCAATCGAGTAAACATGAGTAACGATTTTAGTTATTATATTAATTATTTTAGTAATAGCACCACGCCCAATACGGTAGAACTTTATGCCACCAAGGGCAATAAAATGGTGAAAGAGTTGGAGAATAATGCCAAGCTTAAAGATGTGGCCAAAGAATATGGCTTAGTAACAAAAGAGTTTTACACATTTAAAAATGAAGTGGGAGATAATTTGAATGGATATATGTTAAAGCCTGCCAATTTCGACCCTACAAAAAAATACCCAGTACTCATGTTTCAATATTCAGGCCCAGGATCTCAGCAAGTATCTAATTCTTGGAGTGCAAGCAATAACTATTGGCACCAAATGTTGGTACAAAAAGGATACATTATTTCAGTAGTGGATGGACGAGGCACTGGAGGAAGAGGCGAAAAATTTAAGAAACAAACCTATCATAACTTAGGTAGAATGGAAGTAGAAGACCAAATAGCATCTGCTAAATATTTAGGTAGTCTTGGGTATGTAAATGCCGCACGAATTGGAATTTGGGGATGGAGTTATGGTGGATATATTTCATCATTAGCCTTGGAAGAAGGAGCCGATGTGTTTGCGATGGCCATTGCGGTTGCGCCAGTTTCTTCTTGGAGATATTATGATACTATCTACACCGAACGGTTTTTATCAACCCCACAAGATAACCCGCAAGGCTATGATAATAACAGCCCAGCAACCCATGCAGCTAAAATGAAGGGAAAGTTTTTATTAGTACACGGTACAGGCGATGATAATGTTCATTTTCAGAATGCCGTAGTATTGCAAGATGCCTTGATTAGTGCTGGTGTGCAATTTGAATCTTTCTATTACCCAGATAGAGCCCACGGAATTTACAGAAATAATGCCAGACCACATTTATATAATATGATGACTCAATTTGTGCTGGACAATTTGTAAGTTAGAACCATAAATTTATCTCACTTCTTGTTTATACTAACACTAAACCACCTATTAATATGAAAAGAAGAAATTTTGTTCAGATTGCAGCTTTAAGCTCAGGGATTCCCTTATTTGGGTTTAATTCTTTTAACAAAGATCATGCTCATAAAAGTATTCACAAAGTCCCTCAAGGGCCAGCATTCGAATTAGATGAGAAATCAGTAGCTGATTTACAATCTGCGATGAAAAGTGGCCAATATACTTCTCGAAGTATCTGTGAACTATACTTAAAACGAATAGGGGAAATTGACCAGACCGAAGGTGGTATAAATGCTGTAATTGAGATAAACCCAGACGCGCTGTCTATTGCCGATGCATCAGATAAAGAAAGAGAAGCAGGCACTATAAGAGGCCCTTTGCATGGAATACCAATTATGGTAAAAGACAATATAAACACAGGCGATAAAATGATGACTACTGCCGGAGCGCTAGCATTGGTGGGGAATATAGCTAATAAAGATGCTTTTATTATAAAAAAAATGCGAGAAGCAGGCGCAGTATTGCTTGGAAAAACTAACCTAAGTGAATGGGCTAATTTTAGATCTACACGCTCATCCAGTGGATGGAGCGGAAGAGGGAGGCAAACTCGCAATCCCAATTCGTTAGATCGCAGCCCCTGCGGCTCAAGTGCTGGTTCCGGTGCTGCTGTTTCTTCCAATTTATGTGCCATTACTATTGGAACGGAAACCAATGGATCTATTGTTTGTCCGTCTTCCGCCAATGGAATTGTGGGAATTAAACCAACTGTAGGTTTGTGGAGCCGGTCTGGTATAATACCCATTTCAGAAACACAAGATACAGCCGGACCAATGGCTCGAACAGTTACAGATGCGGCAGTATTACTAGGTGCTTTATCAGGTACAGATATTGACGATAAACGCACAAAAAGTAGTGATAGTAAAGGGCATAGTGATTATACCCAATTTCTTAAGAAGGATGGGTTAAAAGGAAAACGAATTGGAATTTTGCGTAGCTCATTTGGGTTTCATGAAAAAGTAGATAAAGTTATGGAAAGTGCCCTTTCTATCTTGAAAAAAGAAGGAGCAATACTAATTGACCCTGTGGAAATAAAAACTGAAGGAAAGTATGGCAACTCAGGTTTTCAAGTGCTCCTTTATGAGTTTAAGGATGGGGTAAATAAGTATTTAAAATCTGCAAATGCCAACGTTAAATCATTGGCTGAAGTAATTAAATTTAATAAGAACAATCACGAAGAATCTATGGCTTATTTTGAGCAAGAAATTTTAGAAATGGCAGAAAAGAAAGGTGATTTGACAACGAAAGAGTACACAAAGGCTTTAGAAAAAATATTGTCACTTTCTCGTAAAAAAGGCATTGATGCTACATTAGAGGAACATAATTTAGGCGCTATCATTGCACCAACAGGAGGGCCTGCTTGGCCAATTGACCTCATTAATGGAGATCATTTTGGTGGCGGAAGTTCATCTCCTGCTGCTAGAGCTGGTTATCCTAATATAACTGTACCTGCCGGCTATGTTTTTGGGCTTCCTGTTGGCATTTCTATGTTCAGCACGGCCTTTAAAGAGCCGGAGTTAATAAGTATGGCTTATGCATTTGAGCAAGCCTCTAAACATAGAATAGCTCCAGCGATGGTTTCTAGTTTAAACTTTGAATAGTATTGGGGAAAGATCGTATAATAGCAAACCCATTCTAATGACCGTTATTGTGGATAACCCTGTGCATAAAGCTGGTATTTTAATGTGCATAAGTAGTTGATAACTAAGAGATTAATTTCTTGGATTGAACAGATAATATGTACTACCTTAGTAATTACCAAGTGAGGGATAAACGACTGAAAGAATCTCTACAAACGTAAGTGTCGATTGATGTAAAAGTGGTAATAGGTCTAACAGCTTTAACACGAGTTACTGATACGCAAGTGGATGTAGCATGCATTATGAAGGGGCGAAGAAACCTTAGGGTTATTGAACCTCAAGATCTTATGAAAACCCAGTAGACGTTAAATTAAGAGGAGTGCAAACAAATCTGAATTAATGTTTTTTAGTCAACAAAACTTGGAACGAAACAATTACTTCGGTAGTTGTGGAGTGAAAACGGAAGCTGATTCTAATTTATTAGAATTGTCTTCCGTTTTTTTTGTGCCAAATGCACACAAACAGCTTTCTACACTCCCTTATTTTGCTATCTTTGTGCATTATTTAAAATCCCCTTATGACATTTGAATCAATTATTGGCCTCATTAATGAGTTAGTGTGGAGCAATTTTTTAATCGCCTTATGCTTAGGCGCAGGCATTTATTTCTCAATTACTACTCGATTTTTGCAAATCAGGTATTTTAAAGAAATGATTCGCTTACTTTTTAAAGGGAAAGCATCTAAAAAAGGAGTTTCTTCGTTTCAAGCATTTGCAATTGCTATTTCCGGCAGGGTTGGTACTGGTAATATAGCGGGTGTTGCAACTGCTATTGCCTTAGGTGGACCAGGTGCCATTTTTTGGATGTGGACGATTGCCTTTTTAGGCGCAGCATCAGCTTTTATTGAATCCACATTAGGCCAAATTTATAAAGAAGTAAAAGATGGGGAGTACAGAGGTGGGCCAGCTTATTACATAGAAAAAGGAATTGGGAAAAAATGGTATGCTTCACTTTTTGCTTTTACCACTATTTTAAGTATGTCAGTGTTCTTACCAGGCGTACAATCCAATAGTATCTCTGCAAGCATGAAACATGCTTTTAATATTTCCGACATTCAAATTTTTGGAAGTGATATTAACGTTGTAGGTGTTTTTATTGTTTTAGCTCTTACATTAATCATTTTTGGTGGGGTAAAAAGAATTGGAAAGGTAGCAGAAGTAGTTGTTCCATTTATGGCCATCGCCTATATTTTAATGGCAGTAGTGATTATAGGATTAAATATTACACAAGTGCCTGGCGTTATTGCCCTTATAATAAAATCAGCTTTTGCATTTGAACCAGCTTTTGCCGGTATTTTTGGAATGGCCATTAGCTGGGGTATTAAAAGAGGAATTTATTCAAATGAAGCAGGGCAAGGAACTGCCCCTCATGCTGCTGCTGCAGCAGAAGTAAGCCACCCTGTTAAACAAGGGTTGGTACAGTCATTCTCGGTGTATATAGATACACTATTTGTATGCACCGCCACTGCGTTTATGATTCTATTTACCAATCAATATAATGTACATGATTTAGATGGAGGTTTTATTATTGAAAATTTGAAAGGCGTTGCGTATGGCCCTGAGTTTACACAATATGCCGTGGCTCACCATTTTCCATCGATAGGCAAAGAGTTTGTCGCCATTTCATTATTGTTTTTCGCATTTACAACTATTATGGCCTACTACTATATGGCTGAAACCAATGTAGCTTACCTTGATAAAAAAGGAGATAAAAAGTATTTAGTTAATATGTTAAGAGTTACTATTTTAGCAACTGTATATTATGCAACTACAATAACCGCAGGAGCAGTTTGGACGCTTGGCGATATTGGAGTAGGCCTTATGGCTTGGTTAAATATTGTAGCTATCCTTATACTAAGGAAGCCAGCCATGAAAGCACTAAAAGATTATACAGATCAAAGAAAAGCTGGGCTTGATCCCGTTTTTAATTCTAAAAAACTAGGAATAAAAAATGCTGAATTTTGGGAAAAAAATGAATAATTCAGCCCATAATTACAAAAACTTGTAATTATTAGGGGGTTAATCAAAAAATCCTCTTTTTTATATGTTATTAAATTTGATTTTTATTCTATTATTACAATATTAAAATTTGATTAATCAAAACCTATGCATCGTTTAAAAAGTTTACTTACCATCTTAGGGGTCATAGCTTTTTCATCAATTGGATATTCGCAAGATATTCAATGGGCTTCAAAAGTTATTGAATTTTCATCAGAGCTCACCCCTGTTCAGTATTCTGCGGAACAAGCTTTAGGCAAACCCAATGTGCTACCTGCTGCAGGCGAAAGCCCTTCGGCATGGACACCTGACCGGCCTAATAGTTTAGAATTTATTAAAGTGGGTTTTGCAACACCCATCAAAATTCGACAGATTGTTATTGCAGAATCGTATAGCCCAACTACTGTTACCAATGTATTTGCATACGATGAAGCCGGCACCGAGTATCTTATCAATTCATTTACTGCATCAGATATCCCCTTAAAAGGAAGACTTTTTAGCATTATAATGAGTGAGACATCCTATAAAGTTACTGCCGTTAAAATTGAATTTAATGGGTTAAAAGTGCCAGAATATTACAGTATAGATGCCATAGGTATTTCTAACTCGGCCAAGCCTACCAATGTGGAGGTTGAAATCATGGCAAATCTTAACACAAATTTATTAGCCGAAAGGTTAAGCAATAATGTAAACAGCCCATATACAGAATTTAAGCCCTTATTGTCTCCCAATGGTCGTACTCTTTACTTTAGTAGAAAGAACCACCCAGATAATATAGGTGGTGTTACTGATGGAGAAGACATTTGGTATTCTGAAATGGATTCTGCTGGAGAATGGAAAGAGGCTGTAAACATAGGAAGACCACTCAATAATGAGAAACCTAATTATATCTGCTCTGTTACTCCAGACGGTAACTCGGTTGTATTATTATTAGGTAATCAGTATAATGAAAAAAAGCAGGACAGGATGACTGCAGGAGTTTCCATTAGCACCAAAGAAGGGGACGAGTGGACTCCTCCTTTTAATCTGATTATAGAAAATGATTATAATTATAATGAAAAGTCGAATTACTTTTTGGCTAATAATCGCCAGGTGTTGCTTTTATCAGTGGAACGAGACGACTCCTATGGTGCACGTGATTTGTATGTAAGTTTTTTTAAAGAAGACAGCACTTGGAGTGAGCCCAAAAATTTAGGAAAACAAATTAATACAGCTGGTGATGATGCCTCTCCATTTTTAGCGGCTGATGATAAAACACTATACTATTCTACCAATGGCTTAGGTGGTTATGGCGGACAAGATATTTATGTTTCAAAGCGACTTGATGATACTTGGACAAACTGGTCGCAGGCTCAAAACTTAGGCCCTGATATTAACTCTCCAAAAGAAGACCTCTTTTTTAATATTCCGCTAACAGGTAATTACGCCTATTATACGCAAGAAGTAGGAGAAGATAACGCTGATATATTTAAAGTAGAATTACCGTTAAAAGTGATGCCCTCAGATGTAATTGTCATAAGAGGAACATTGCTAGATAAAGAAACAGGTGAGCCCATAGAGGCAAAAATTTATTATGAGAAGCTCCCTGAAGGAACGACAGTAGGAATTACAAAATCGCATAAGGGAACTGGTAAATATGAAATAGTACTACCTAAAGGTTATAAGTATGGCTACCGAGCAGAAGTTGACGGATATTTACCTATAAATGAAAATATAGACTTAACAGGCGATGAATTTAGTGGGGATGAGCTAAGCGCAAATTTATACATGGTACCCGTAACAGTTGCAGCTGTAATAACACTTAATAATATATTCTTCGATTTTGACCAAGCCATATTGAAATCAGGCTCGTACCCTGAACTTGACAGGTTAATTAAATACCTAAGTGAGAATAAAGGAATCAAAATACAAATAAGGGGATATACTGATAGTACAGGACCTGAATCATATAACCTTGGGTTATCTAAAAGAAGAGCAAAAGCGGTTGTTACATATTTAACAAATGGTAGCATCGCTGAAGATCGTGTTGATGTAAAATGGTTTGGCGAAGCACAACCGATAGAATCTAATGCTACCAAAGAGGGTCGTAGAGCTAACAGAAGGGTTGAATTTGAAATTCTTGAAAAGTAAAATAATGAGTAAAATTACATATGTTTTGAGCTTGCTATTATTAGGTGTTTTTGGCAATGCAAATGCTTATATCGAAGAACCAGACAGCTTAGTTTCTTATACCGGAATTATTGTAGATGAGTTTTCTGGTAAACCTATTTCCGGAGTTAGTGTGCAATACAAAAAACTGCCCTACCAATCCGAAATTGGGTTATTGATGACAAATGCGAATGGAAAGTTCGAGGCCTTTTTTAGGGCAAGAGAGTCTTATTCTATCCAAATAAAGTCTAACGGTTATATGTCTTTGTCAGAAGTAATTCATCCATTAGAAAATGCTGACGATAATTTAGTTCGTGTTGATACATTTAAACTAAGATTAGGTGGTGTTGGCAGTGTATTATCTTTGCATAATCTTAATTTTGAGCAAGGCAGCCCTAAAATAACGAATGATTCATTCGAAGAATTGAACAATCTAGTAAAGATGCTAAAAGCGGCTTCCACTATGGTAATTCAGTTAGAAGGTCATACAGATAAAAGAGGCAACCCAAGTTTAAACTTAAAACTTTCCCAAGATAGAGTAAATGCTGTAAAAGATTATTTAGTATCAAATGGGATAGCTAAAGAACGAGTACTCACAAAGGCTTTTGGAGATTCTCAACTTATATCTCAAGGTACCAGCCCAGAAGACCGAGCTAAAAACAGACGGGTAGAAGTAAGGATAATTAGTGAATAGATAACTTTTACTTCTCTAAAATATCCTTAAGGTTTGCAGGTGAGTAACCAATCGATTTAAGAGTTTTTTTATCGCCATCTCTATATACCAAATAGAGGTTATCATGTTTTTCAATATGAGCAGATTCACCCTTTCTCTCCTTGTAATGAGCGACTGTTTTTTCAGCTTCTTCTAAGCTTTTGCATGCTTTACTCATATTAGACCTTTGCACCTCATTAAAGAGTGCAACAAATTTGTCTCCTAAGCCAAATTCTAATACCGCTCCAGATAACACATACTGAATATCGCAAAGGGCATCTGCTACTTCAACCAAATCATTATTGGCAATTGCTTCCTTTAACTCATTTAACTCCTCTTGTAGCAACGATACTCTCAATTCACTTCTAGTGGCAGAAGGTATTTGTGGTGTTGAAAGTATTGGATGTTTAAAGGTTGTATGAAATTTTGCTACTTGATTGAGAGAATCTATCTTATCCATATTAATTTAAGGTTGTATATTTAATGTGTAAAATTAGGTTTTCAAACTCAATACTATGAATACTGCTGAAAGAACCCAAACCAAAACGAACCCTTTTGTAGATTTATTTGAATTACAGAAAATAAAATCTCAAAAATTAAGAAAGGGTACTATCAAAGAAAGAAAAGAAAAGCTTTCCAAGATTAAGGATTGGGTGACCAATAATAACGACCTCATAATAAAGGTCCTTTATAACGATTTTAAAAAACCTGAAGTAGAAGTTTTATTATCAGAAATTCAGCCCGTGGTTGCCGCTGCTAGACATGCTATTCATAATTTACACCGTTGGGCTCGACCTAAAAAAGTTGCCACACCTTTAACTCTATTTGGTGCTACTTCTTCTATTCATACTGAACCCAAAGGAGTATGCTTAATTATTGCCCCCTGGAATTACCCTTTTAACCTGATAATGCTCCCTCTAATTGAGGCAATAGCTGCTGGCAATACAGCCATACTAAAGCCCTCGGAACTAACTCCTTTCACTGCACAGCTTATTGAGGATATGGTAAGCGAATTATTTGACGCAGATGAGGTAAAGGTTATCCAAGGCGAAGTTAAAACAGCTCAGCAATTGCTAACCTTACCATTTGACCATATATTTTTTACAGGCAGCCCAGCGGTTGGCAAAATTGTAATGGAAGCTGCCGCAAAAAACTTAACATCCGTAACCTTAGAGTTAGGTGGTAAATCACCCGTTATAATAGATGAAACAGCCAATATAAAAGATGCTGCTGAAAAACTTGTTTGGGGTAAGTTTATGAATTGCGGGCAAACCTGCATTGCTCCAGATTATGTATTTGTACATGCGTCCGTGTTTGACACTTTCGAAGATGAACTAAAAAAATACATTGCTAAAAAGTATTATAAAGACGGTGAGGTAAACAGAAATGATTACGCAAGGATAGTGAATGATAGACATTACACCCGGGTAACGAGTTTGTTAGAAGATGTTGTTGAAGTAGGTGGCAATATAAGTTTTGGTGGAACAGCAGAAGCCAAAGAAAATTTAATAGAACCAACCATTGTAACGAACATGCCAGAATCGAGTAGAGTAATGCAAGAAGAAATTTTTGGACCAATACTACCCCTTATTAAATATGAAAGTATTGAAGAGGTGATATCTTCTATTGCTGAAAAACCTAAACCTTTGGCTCTATACTATTTTTCAACATCGAAAAAAAATACGAATAGAATAATTAAAGAAATTCCTGCTGGTGGAGTTTGTGTGAATGAGTCACTTCTTCATTTTACCAACCACGATCTACCATTTGGTGGAGTTAATAATAGCGGAATTGGCAAGTCTCATGGCTATCACGGATTTATAGCCTTTTCAAATGAAAAGTCAGTGTTAAAACAGAGAATTGGACTAACATCCATTAAGTTTTTCTATCCACCCTATACTGGTTTAGTTAATAAATTAACACGCATAATTGCAAAATACTTATAGAAGCAATTTGGTCGATTATTAAAATTTCAAGAAGATGCTTTTGTTTACCAAAAATTAGGAGTATTTTAATGCAATAATTTAAGAAGTGGGTTGGCTTAAATTAGCATTAAACATGGATATAGTTTCTAGATAGCATATTAATATTTTAATTCATTTGGCTGAAATACAGTCAATTTCATCATCATCTCCAGAGTTTAACCCGAAATATGCAATAGAATTTCTATTAGGCCTTTAACTCACTTCAAATCAGTCGCTTTGCTTTGTTTGTGTTCTCACCATAGCGGTGCTATGCTTTCGAATCCAAACTGCCTGATTTATTGTGACTTAAAGCCTCATCACGAATCCTATCGCATAATTCGGGTTTAACTTGATTAAGCGCGTTGCAGAAGAATGCGATTTTCCTCAAAAAGATTTAAAAGCACTATTCAAATCACCTGATCCTATCGGGTCATTTGGTGCTTTATCTGAAGCTCAGAAGAAAAATTACATTATAATATGTGTGAATTGATGGCTCTCATTGGTTTAGGCAAACAGAAAAAATTGTTTTGTCAGAAACTAGCTTATGATCTAAATTACGATTCGAATCAATTGAATGTTATACTCGATGAGTTCCAACACCAACCGAATTTACAAATCAGTTAACTCCACACATCAGACCTTAAATGTAATGTTAAGGCTACTCTAACTTCTGCCATACTTCCACCAAGTAAGTAGAGTCTGTTTGGGTAAACTCGCCACTAGATGGGTTTAATGTGAGCGATTTTATATACCCCTCAATAGTCCACTGATTCCCTTTAAAGGTATATTTAAAAGAAGTTTCTGTCCCAGGTATTCCTGATCCCGTTGGAAACCAAAAATCGGTTTTTTCTATATAATCGGTCTTATCAAAATGATAGGTTCCTCCCCCCATGCCAACAACTTTACCATCTTCCGGATTAAATGAACACCATGAAAAATGGGATTTTGTCACATTTTTTACATAACTCATAAATTCAGGCACTTCGCATAAATCTTCTCCCATGCCGTATTTATACTTTAGCAATTTCCAAGAGCCTTCAAACTTTGATTTATCTTTTTCTACAATAACATTTGGTGAATTGATAAATAACGAAGCAAAAACGATTAGAAATACTTTCATACTGGCTGAATTTAGATACTATTAATCGACAATTAAGTTAGGGATTTTCTTGAAATATTCCAAATAAAAACCAACTTATCTAAGTCTAGAATTCGCAATTTCATTAATCATATCAAAATATTGTAATACACATAGGTCTTGTTAAGCATAGCTTTGCTTTGAAAGTAATTTAAAAATGATATGGTTGGATCTAAAATAAAAACTTTTCCTGTAACAGGCATGACATGTGCAGCCTGTGCGGTAAGTGTTGAAAATGCTTTAAAGGATGCAAGTGGAGTTGCAAAAGCGGAAGTAAACTATGCAAATGCAAGTGTAAAAATAGAATTTGAACAGTTAGACTCGAATACCGATACCCTTAAAACGACATTAAATGGGTTAGGGTATGATATGATTGTTGAAGACGATGAAGACGTAGCTCGAGAAGAAGCCGAAAAACAACAAGCATCAGACCTTAAAATACTAACTACACATACAATTGGTGCTGCTGGATTAACAGTTCCTGTTATGGTTATTGGCATGTTTTATCCTAACCTCCCTTTTGCGAATTGGATAATGATGGTACTAACATTGCCAGTAGTTGCATTTTTTGGGAAAAGGTTTTTTGTTAGTGCAGCAAATCAGCTAAAGCATAAGACAACTAATATGGATACCCTCGTAGCTTTGAGCACCGGTATTGCATTCATATTCAGCCTTTTCAATACGGTTTATCCTCAGTTTTGGTTAAATCAAGGTTTAGAAGCACACGTATATTATGAAGCATCAGCTGCCATTATAGCTTTTATATTATTAGGAAAACTACTAGAAGAAAAAGCGAAATCCAATACCTCCTCAGCTATCAAAAAATTAATTGGCCTTCAGCCAAAAGAAGTTACACAAATATTAGCCGATGGAACGGAGCAAGTTATTTCTATAAAAGATGTTGTTGTAGGAGATATTTTACTGGTTAAACCTGGGGATAAAATTCCTGTGGATGGAACGGTGGTATCGGGCTCGTCAAATGTAGATGAGAGTATGATTAGTGGAGAACCTCTTCCTGTACAAAAAATAGAATCTGAAGAAGTATATGCAGGCACTATAAACCAAGAAGGTAGTTTTCAATTTAAGGCTGATAAGATTGGGAGCGAAACAATTTTAGCACATATTATTAAAATGGTACAAGAAGCACAAGGAAGCAAAGCTCCTGTACAAAAGCTAGTTGATAGAGTGGCAGCTATATTTGTTCCAGTAGTAATTATTATAGCCATTATAACGTTCGCTTCTTGGGTGATACTTGGTGGAGACCAAGCATTCTCACATGCATTGCTAGCTGCCGTTACTGTGCTGGTTATAGCTTGCCCTTGTGCTTTAGGGCTAGCCACACCCACTGCTATAATGGTAGGGGTTGGCAAAGGAGCTGAAAATAATATACTTGTAAAGGATGCCGAAAGCCTTGAGAGAGCGCATTTGATCGACACCCTTGTGTTGGACAAAACTGGCACAATCACCGAAGGCTCTCCTGAAGTTGTTAATGAATTATGGGTTGAGGAGAAAGACTTAAATAAAACAATACTAGTTTCAATTGAATCTCAATCAGGTCACCCATTGGCAAGTGCAATTAACGCACATTTTGCTCAGTTTAAAGGGAAAGAATCAGATTCCTATAAAATTGAAAATTTACCTGGAAAAGGGATTAGTGCAGCCTCTAACGATCTGTTGTATTTAGTTGGCAATAAATTATTGATGGATGAATTTTCTGTTAGTATTCCCGAGTCTGTTAAAAATACAGCTACTAAGTGGCAACATGAGGCAAAAACTGTTGTATTCTTTTCTGATAAATCGAATATAATAGGGGTATTCGCTATTTCAGATCCTATCAAAGAATCTTCGGGTAAGGCTATAAAAATTCTTAAAGAAAAAGGCATTGATGTAATGATGCTTACTGGAGATAACCAAGAAACTGCCAAGGCCGTTTCTGCCCAAGTGGGCATAGACCACTTTAAAGCTGAAGTAATGCCTTCGCAAAAGGCAGAATTTATAAAAGACCTACAAGCTCAAGGAAAAATAGTAGCTATGGTTGGAGACGGCATAAACGATGCAGAAGCTCTGGCACTTGCTGATATTAGCATTGCCATGGGCAAGGGTTCTGACATTGCTATTGATGTGGCTAAAATGACGCTAATATCTTCGGATCTAATGACCATACCTAAAGCATTGGCTTTATCAAAGCAAACGGTTAATGCTGTGAAACAGAACCTGTTTTGGGCGTTTATCTACAATTTAATTGGAATACCCATTGCTGCCGGAGTATTGTATAGTTTTAACGGGTTCTTACTCAACCCAATGATTGCCGCTGCTGCTATGGCATTTAGTTCTGTATCTGTAGTGCTAAATAGCTTACGAGTAAAATGGAAACCTTTAATTTAAAATAATATTATTATGACAAAGACATTAACGTACAAAACAAACATTAAGTGCAATGGATGCATTGCAACAATTACACCTTTTTTTGAAGAAAAAGAAGCCATTAAAAACTGGTCTGTTGACCTTGAAAGCCCTGATAGGATTTTAACAATAGAGCTAGAAAATGGAGAAGCTAGTGAAGTTGAAAGTTTGATAAAACAAGCAGGTTACGAAGCTGAAAAAGTAGATTAATTCTTTGCTATTCCTATGGAATAAGATAGTTACTGGGCGAAATTTGATAAAACTATGGAGCACCGAAAACAATAGTTGAATTAATACTACGATAACTTTCGATGAAAAAAGCATGGTTAAAAAGCCATGCTTTTTTCATTTTAATGATTTAAATTAGTAACTGATTTCCAAGTAAAATCTCAAAAGTTGAGGGCAAGTATGATATTCATCATAATTTTTGAAGATACAGGCATACTAGCTTTGTCTCTACAAAATTTGCATAAACTTAAGTAAATAATATCGTTGCTATGGGGAAAAAATCCAACAAGAAAAGTCCAAAGTATCCGGGCAAAAGAATCACAACTAATGGAAACCTTTTGGTTTCAGATTTAGAAGGCTTAATATCTGAAGCCGGAGTATTTTATCCCATAACTCCCTCCACAGAAATGGGGGAAAACTTCCAAAGTTTATACTCCAAAGGCAAACTAAATGCCTTTGGAAAATCGCTTATGGCAATGGAAACCGAAGGGGAGCACGCTGCCCAAGGAGGAGCCATTGCAATGTCGGTTACAGGTAAACGTACGGTTAATTTTACTTCAGGTCAAGGGTTGGTTTATGGCTTAGAGCAATTTTATCATGCACCTGGCAAATTAAGCACAATGGTGCTTGAGGTTGGGGCTAGAGCACTAACCAAACACGCCCTTAATGTACATTGTGGTCATGACGATCTTAATGCGACCTTAGATACAGGCTGGACAACACTTTTTGCAAAAGATGCGCAGCAGGCGGCCGATCAGGCCTTAATTCTTCGAAAAGTAACAGAATTAACGCTTAACCCAGGAATAAATGCCCAAGATGGCTTTTTAACTACTCATTTAGAACGCACATTTTTAATGCCTGAACCTGCACTAGTTAGAGAATTTTTAGGCGCCCCAGAAGACATAATAGCTACACCAACGGAAGCACAACGTACCTTATTTGGCGAAACCAGAAGAAGGGTACCGATAATGCTGGATTTAAAAAGCCCAATATTACTAGGACCCGTTCAAAACCAAGAACATTATATGAATGGAGTGGCAGCTAGGAGGAATAATTTCTCTGAGTCTATCCTATCGTTTTTAGAGAATTCGTACAAAGAATATGCTCAATTAACAGGGAGAGAATATGGCCTCATATCTGAATATAATACTAAAGGGGCCGACACCGTTTTTGTGGCTCTTGGCAGTGCAGCTGAAAATATAGAAGCAGCCGTTGACTATTTAAAGGAAACAAGGGGGGTTACTGTAGGCGTAATCCATGTAAATGTAATTCGCCCGTTTCCTGAAAAAGCTATTATAGAAGCTTTAAAGGGCAAGAAAAATGTAATTATACTTGAACGAACTGATGAGCAGTTAGCAGGGGAAAATCCGTTAACAAGAGATATAAAAATTGCTTTAAGCAAGGCTGAAGAAAATCATTATCATAATTCTCATGCAGGATTGCCTAAACTTGATCCCAATACTGAAAAACCCATGATTATCAACGGTGTGTATGGCCTTGGCTCTCGTGATTTCAGGCAGGAACATATTATTGGTGCTTATGATTTTGCTAAAGGAACCACTTCTCGACAAGATGGAAAGAGTGTAAAGGATGGCGAGTCCTTCTTCTATCTAGGTATCGACCACCCCTATGCCGTTATTTCTGATGAAAACCCTTCAGGCCTACCCGAAGGTTCAATTGCTGTAAGGCTTCATTCTATTGGTGGTTGGGGCATGATTACTACCGGCAAAAACCTCGGAATGATTTTGGGTGAGTTTTCAACATATATTGCTGAGAGGGATAGTAGGTTTAATGAGGATGGTTCACATGAAGAAGTAATTAACATTAGCGCCAATCCTAAATATGGATCAGAGAAAAAAGGTGCTCCTACTAATTATTTTATGGTGGCAGCTCCCAAACGCATTAAAGTTAACTGCGATTTACAGCATGTAGATGTGGTTCTCTGTTGCGACCCTAAAGCATTTCTACATACTAATCCTTTGCAAGGCCTACGCAAAGGAGGGTCATTTGTGTGGGAGTCGAACGAGCATAATTCTGATGATGCTTGGAAGCGAATACCTAAAAAATACCGACAAGAAATTATTGATAAGAAAATTAAACTTTATGGCTTAAATGGTTTTGAAATTGCAAGCAAAGCTACTGATAGAGAAGATTTGCAAACAAGGATGCAGGGCAACTCATTCCTAGGAGCCTTTTTCGGAGTTTCTTCATTCTTAAAAGATTATAATATTCCGAAAGAGGAATTTTTATCAACTGTTCAAAGCCAGTACGAACATAAATTTGGTCGGTTTGGAGAGGCCGTAGTTGCTTCAAACATGATGGTAATGACTGAGGGGTTTGAAAAAGTATTTGAAGTAAACCATGGCAATGTAAATGACGAAGATACGTCTAGCTTTTTAGGCAATATAATTGCGCCTTGCGAAGTAGAACTATTTGATTTGCCAGCCATAGGCAATAAAAAAGCTCCATTATTTCAAATGGAAACATTTGATAAGGAATTTAGAGCAGATCTTGGGTATCATCAACCATCTTCGGTATTATCTTCCGTTGGTATGATGGCTTCAGGCACAGGTAGTACTGCCAGTAAATATGTGGCTCGAAGAGAGGTGCCTATCTATATACCCGAAAACTGCACTCAATGTATGGAGTGTATAGTTGCATGCCCCGATACCGCCTTGCCAAATACGGCACAAGATATTTCAACCATTCTTAGAACTACCATTCGTAGCTATGTAACCAATGCCACTGTAAAGAAAGAGTTGCTAACTAAATTGGTGGAAATAGAAGCTGCTGTACGGGAAGAGATGGTTAATAAAGCAGCTATTAAAGGAGATGATACTAAATTTGGTACCATTGTAATGGACAAATTTGTCAACCTAAAATTAATAGAAGAGAGATCAGAAACCTATGCAGAAATGGAGCGAATTTTGGCCAAATTACCAATCGCTTTTCATAAGGTTAAAGGAATATTTAGTAGTAAAGAGAAAAAAGAACCAGGTGAAGGTGGGATATTTAGCATTTATGTAAACGATTTATGTAAAGGTTGTGCTGCTTGTGTTACGGCCTGTGGTTCGCACGAAGCGCTAAAAATGGCTTCAGAAACGGAAGACATTCATACCGATTATAAATCAGCCATTAACTTCCTAGATTTATTAGGCAACACACCTAAAAAGTATTTGGGCAAGTACGATCCTGAAAAACCCGAAGAGGCCAAAGCAGCCATGCTTAAGTTTCATCTAATGCTGCGTTCGCAATACGAAGCACTAATGTCAGGCGATGGAGCATGTGCAGGCTGTGGAGAAAAATCAATTTTACACGCATTAGCTTCATTAACCGAAGCAATGATGAGGCCTATTTTCCATAGAAAGGCTGATCGATTTACATCAAAGGCAGATGATATTGTTTCCAATGGGGTTAGTGTACTAAAAATGCTAAAAGTAAAAGATGAAGAAACCTATAATAGGTATAGGCAAGCTGTTCTTCATTTGATAATGGGTATTGGCAGTATAGACGAAGCCGATACTAAAAAGAGGATTGAAGAAGAATTTAAAGGTAGTGATAAGGATTTGATTGATGCCTTGGCAGCTGTTTTAAAGCAAAATGCGTTTAATTTAAAAGAGTTGCAATCAATAGAAGGGAGATTGCCTAACGGAATGGCGGCCATGGCAATGGCAGCCCATACAGGCTGTAATACAGTATTTGGTTCAACTCCTTCTAATACTCCTCACCCCTATCCATGGATGAATTCATTATTTCAAGATGGAGCAACCATAGGCTGGCTAATTGGTGAAAGCTTTATAAACGACCATGCACGCATGTCGGTAATTCCAGAACGATTAACTAACTATTTATTAGAAGGCTTTAGTAGGCCTTTTACTAAGGAGGACTATTTTAGTTATGCCCATTTTACCGATATGGATATGACTGACCTTGAAATACTTGAGTTACCCAAAGTTTGGGCAATTGGTGGAGATGGTGCTATGGGAGACATTGGCTATCAAAATGTGTCAAAGGTGGTCATGCAAAATAGACCAAATGTTAAAATTTTGTTGCTAGATACACAAGTGTATTCTAATACAGGAGGCCAAAATTCGGAATCTTCACCAATGACAGGTGGTTTTGATATGAACCAATTTGGTGCTGCTTCTCAAGGAAAACATACTGAGCGCAAGTCAGTAGCCGAAACCTTTATTTCCGGTCATGGTTCTCCGTATGTAGCCCAAGTATCTTTAGCTAATAGCGGCAGCCTTTATAAATCAATTATTGATGGGCTCCATTATAGGGGCACTGCCTTTTACCAAACTTATACTTCTTGTATGCCCGAACATGGGGTTCCTGACTATGCAGCTGAAATTCAAGCACTGCGTATTAGGGATAGTAGAGGTATGCCAGAATTTATTTTTGACCCTGCACAAGGCGAAACTTATTTTGACACACTCAACATTAAAGCAAACCAATCGTACCAAACGGATTGGGCAACTAAAATGACCGCTGTTACCAAAAAAAGGTACACCTATACAGTTGCCCATTGGGCATTTACCGAAGCAAGGTTTAGGCTTCACCACAAAAAGGTTAAAGTAGATGCTGTTAAAAATATGATACAATTGGAAGATAAGATAGACCTTATTACCATGAACGATATTATTAACAGAAGGCATACTGATCCTGCCCATCGCTCTTATATTCCTAATTTTGGCGTATATGCCATCGATTATGATGACCAAGGAAATGAAGTGTATAGAACATTATCAATTCAAATGGTGCTGTTTGTGGTTGAACGTAGAAAAGCTTGGAGATTATTGCAAAGTAAAGCAGGTGTAATTAGCATTGACTACCAACGTCAGAAAGATTTACTTACAAAAATTGATAAGGAAGGCAAATCAGTAGAAGAAGCATTAACAGAACTTGAAAATGCATAAATTCGAGTTTTTTTGAAATTTTTCGGGTAACGCTGACTGTATTTGTGTTTTTGAAGGAGTACTTGTATAAATGGGTTATCATACACAATTAATAATTGCTTAAATGAACAATGTAGAACTGGAAAAACTCATAAACGAAGCCAACTTACTTTTAGTAAGAGCTGAAAATGAGCTACAAAAGCCGCAAAAAGAAATGGTTTCTTTTGCGGCTTGTCAGACTGCTAAATTGTCTATATTTAAGTTGCTAAAAGCGTATCTTGTTAAGAACAAAGTTGAAATTGCAGATTCAGATAATCTTGTACACTTATATGATAAGTGCAAAAACTATAATGGAGGGTTTGTAGATATTCAGCTTAAGAACATGGACTGTGTTTCGGGAACTCATTGTGCTATGGAAGAGTATTGTATAGAGCCACGTTATGTAACCAAATGTGTAAACCACGCTAAGAATATTCGAGCTTTATTATATCAGTCCTAATCTAAAGGTTAATCAAAAAAAGTAGAATTTTTACTCTATTTAAATAATCGTTTTACAGATTCCTGCCTTTGCAGGAATGACGTTACTATATTATTTTCTAACTTGGAGCTACTGCAAGTTAAACAATGGCAAAAAAAGACGGCTTTAACCTTTACGAAAACAAATCAACCCTGAAGTGGATAGTACTTGGTGTGTCTTTGGTGATTAGTGGAGGTTCGATTTTTTATACCAACGTATTAGTAAATAAATTAAAAATTAAAGAAAAAAGCTTTATTAGGCTATACGCAAAGGCACTTGAATATACAGTAAGTGAAAATGTTACAATTTCTCAAAACATAAATTTTATTAGCGAAGAAATTATCTATCAAAATAATTCAATTCCTATGATAATTATGGATACACTGGGTGGTATCTATGGATCAATAAATATAGAAATTGACTCTACTTGGACCAAGGCACGCATCAATAATAAACTTCGGAAAATGGTGGCCTCCATGAAAAAGGATTATCCACCCATTAGAATTGCTCCTATTGATAAGGCGACAGGGGAGCCTTACTACGTTCAGTTTCTGTACTATAAAAACTCTAGTTTACTTACTCAACTCACCTATTACCCTTATGTGCAACTTTCGGTTATTGCCATTTTTGGATTTATAGCTTATTGGGCATTTAACTATTCTAGAACTGCTGAACAAAACCGGGTATGGGTTGGTATGGCTAAGGAAACTGCCCATCAATTGGGCACGCCTATTTCATCGTTAATGGCATGGATGGAGCATTTAAGAGCTGACCCTGATTTCACCAACTACGATATTTTAACTGAACTTGATAAAGACATCCATAAACTTAGCTTGATTACGGAACGATTTTCAAACATTGGTTCAGTTCCCAAGCTTAAAGAAGAAGAAATTATTTTAGAAGTAAACAAAGTTATTTCCTATTTACGTCCTCGTATTTCGAGTAAAGTAGAAATGACGGTGAAAGGCAGGCAGGAAAATATCTATGCGCAAATAAATATTGCGTTATTTGAATGGGTGATCGAGAATATTTGTAAAAACGCGGTTGATGCCATGGGTGGAGTTGGTAAAATTGAAATCAATATAATGGAAGGAAGTGATTGGCGTGTTTTTATAGACATTTCAGATAATGGAAAAGGAATAGACCCCTCCAAAATAAAACGTGTCTTTAGCCCTGGTTTTACAACCAAAAAAAGAGGCTGGGGGCTTGGATTGGCATTAGCCAAGCGAATAATTGAAAACTACCACCAAGGTAAAGTCTATGTTAAATCATCTAGTCCTGACCAAGGAACTACCTTTAGAATTGTGCTAAACCGAAACCAAGCACCTCATAAATTGTCTTAGAATTAGCTTGAGTTCGGTTAAGCAGGTAGTCAAAGTTGGTTATTTGCCTCAACATCAAGACAAACATTTTCACAAACTTATTATTTTACAGATTCTAAAAGCTTAATGGCGCTTTCACCTAAATGTTTTCTAATGATAGTATTATACTCCGCCCCACCTATAAACCCAGAGTTCATAAATTCAGCTAAAATAGGAGACCAATCATTCGATTTAGGCATAATAATGCCAAATTCTTCACTACTTGACGAACCAGCCGTATGTCTTTTAACAGACCTTTTGGCTTTCACAGCATCTAGGTAATAGGTAAAATCAACATTTGTAAATGCTTTTGAATCTGAGGCCACCTTGTTTACAGCATCTGAAAACGACCCAACATACGCAATTTTCATCTCTGGAAAATAAGCTTTCTTCCACCTGAAGAACTCTATCTCATTGGTAGAACCTTTAACCGTGTAGGCTGTCATACCATTAAAAACAGTAGCCATATCCTCCATTTTAGTAAGCGTAGTAACTGACTTACTAGTAACCAATAAAGAGATATTATTTATAAAAGAAGGGCTAAAGTTGTACATCCTTTTACGAGAATCAGTAATGGTTATATTCCCGAGTCCGAATACCCCTCCGTTAGCAGATTTTACCGATGCCAGCATACGCGTAAAATTATCGTCAGTAGCCAATTGGTATTTTGCATTTACTGTAATACCATATTGAGACTTTACATATTGCTCAAATTTTTTCATAATGTCAACACAAATACCTGCATAAGAACTACCACCCGTACTGTATATAAATCCGGGAGTTTTGGAAAATGTGTAAGTTAGATTGGCTAATTTAGACGATTTTGCTTTTTCAAACGAATCACCTGTTAGTTGGGCTTTGGAAATTGTGACCACAAAGACCAATAGATTCATAATTAATCCTACCACTAGAACATTCCTTTTCATAAATTTAATTTTTTAAAAGTTAGGCTTAACTTATTTTGTAATAAGTATTTAAGTAGAGGTTTTGGTATCAATTACTAATTTAAAAGATTGCAACTCAACATTAGTTATAATTTATAAATGAAAAACATAATACCTCTGATTGTGCAATTAATTATAGAGCCAAACCAATTTTACTCTACCCTAGCCCATGCCTTATTAGGAACTAAGCTATTCAACTGAATTTAATAAACTAGCGGCTTTTTCACCCAGATGCTGTTCTATAATTTTTTGATACTCAACACTACCTATGAATCCCGAATTTATAAATGCTGTTAATACATAAGACCAATCATTTTTCCTTGGCATAATTATGCCAAGCTCTTCACTTTTTGAGGAACCAGCAATATGCTTTTTTACTAGTTTTCCACTTTCTAACCTTTAAAAACAACTCCAATATTTTCTATATTGGTTAAAGATGGTGCAGAACTATGCGTTATGAGCAATGATAAATTACTCATTATAGGTGGACTAAACTCATATACTTTCTTCCGTTCTTCTGTAATGGTTATGTTTCCTAATCCAAAAATGCCTCCACTCGCATCTTTAATTATCTTCATCATTTTGGCAAAATCATCTCCTTCAACCCGTTGATATGTTGAATTAATTTTTATACCATAATTCGTTTCCACATATTTTTCAAAGTAAAGCATTATATCGATGCTAATTCCTTCATAATCCCCTCCAATAGTTTCAACTGTAAACCCAGGAGTATTCGTAAATAAGTAGAGTAGGTTAGCTGTATGAGAAATTTTAGCCTCTTTAAAAGTGCTCCCCCTTTAGTTGAGCGTATGCTGACGAAGAAATAAAATAGATATTAATAGAATAATTTTACTAGCTGTTATTCCCTTTTTCATATTGAAAAAATTATATACAAGATTATATAATGCAATCGAAAATGTTCGTCACCTAGAATAATTGGAAGATTGGTACATCAGGGTAGCCGTGTAATCTTTGCACCTAGTGCATTTAGTCGAGTATCAATATTTTGATACCCCCTATCTATTTGCTCTACATTTAAAATTCGGCTTTTACCATTGGCAGAAAGTGCAGCAATCAATAAAGAAACTCCTGCTCTAATATCTGGAGAGGTCATGGTAATTCCACGCAAGGCAATTTGCCGATCAAGCCCAATTACAGTAGCTCTATGAGGATCGCAAAGAATGATTTTTGCTCCCATCTCAATCAACTTATCAACAAAAAACAACCTGCTTTCAAACATTTTTTGGTGTATCAGCACAGTTCCTTTAGCTTGGGTTGCCATTACCAAAATTATACTTAGTAAATCGGGTGTTAGCCCTGGCCAAGGAGCATCTGCAATATTCATGATAGAACCATCGATAAAAGATTCTATCTCGTAATGTTCTTGAGCAGGCACAATAATATCGTCACCTATAATTTCGAGTTTAACCCCCATACGCCTAAACATCGTAGGAATTAGCCCTAGATTTTCTACCGATACATTCTTTATGGTAATGTTAGACTGTGTCATTACAGCCATTCCAATAAAACTTCCAATTTCGATCATATCGGGTAGCATAGTGTGCTCTGTGCCTTTGAGTTGGTCAACCCCATTTATATGTAATAGGTTAGAGCCTATACCCGTAATATCAGCTCCCATTCTATTCAACATCTTACACAATTGCTGAATATAAGGTTCGCAAGCTGCATTATAAATGGTGGTTTTACCTTGGGCTAAAACAGCAGCCATAATAATATTGGCAGTTCCTGTAACAGAAGCCTCATCTAACAACATATAGCTTCCTTTTAAATTAGAAGCATCAATTGCATAATATCCTTTATCAGCATCAAAACTAAATTTGGCTCCCAAATTTTGGAAACCAATAAAATGCGTGTCTAGTCTTCTTCGTCCTATTTTATCTCCACCTGGCTGAGGGATCTTAGCCTTGCCAAATCGAGCCAATAAAGGCCCTAATATCATAATTGAGCCTCTTAAGGCAGAGGCCATTCTGGTATATTCTTCCGTTTCTAGAAAATCAACATTAACATGTTCGGCCTTAAATTTATAAGATTCATCCCCTAGTTGTGTTACCTCTACCCCCATTACACGGAGTAAATCGATTAACTTTAACACATCAACTATAGCAGGAACCTTGTTGATAACTACTTCTTGGGAGGTAAGCAATACCGCACATAATATTTGTAGTGCTTCATTTTTGGCACCTTGGGCTTCAATTGTCCCTGAGAGTTTTATGCCTCCCTCAATTTCAAATACAGCCATTAGTTTCTTCTTCTACGATTTTGGTTTTTATGCCCGTTACTGTTATTTTTCTTATTGCGATTATTCGAAATTGCTGTATTGGCTGGCCTTATTCTTTCTTTGTACAAAGGCTCGAATAAATTGTCTTCTTTAACCTTATTAATGTCTATGTTTAACTCACCTTCAGACATTATACCAATGTTTTTTACGAGTACCTCATCATCAATAATTTCTTTACTCCATGTCATGTGGTAACTCTTCATTAATTTACCAATATGAATAATGGCATCATGTTTTTGAGCTTCATCTTCCATCTTAACAGCTTCCTGTACCATTAATTTAAGATTATGCCCATAATGCTTAAACCTAACTTTGTGCATATTATATGCCACTTTTTGGGGCTTATTCTCAAGATGCTCATCAGGCATATCAAAAGGAGTATCAACATCTAACCTAAACTCAGTCATTAAATGCAAGTCGTCCCAAAGTCTTTGTGTGTCCTCTGGGGTATCTTTTATACTCGGAACAACCTGTCTCATTAGTTCAACCAAACCGGTTGCGTAACGTGTCCTCTTCTCCTTGTCTTCTATGGTTAGCAAGTGTGCGGCAATTTTTTGAACATTTCTCCCAAACTCACGTAAATTTAAATGCTCTCGGTCAGTATTATAATCAAACATATTGTGTGTATCAGTGTATTTTTAGTTTAGCAAAGCTAAGTAATAAAGTCTTCTCCCCAAAGTTATCGAATTCCACCTTGGCTTTTCGACTTGTGCCAGAATTATCTATCTCAATTACTTTTCCAAATCCAAATTTTGGGTGTTCAACCTTCATTCCCTCCTCTAAATTTGACGTATCGCTAGGGGTAAAATTGGGTGAAGGCTTATATTGAATTTGTTGTGCTGCCGCTTTTTGGTTGGGCTTTGAAGCACCTCGAATCAGGTTTTTAGCATATTGGCTCGAAACTGGTGCAATTAGCTCATTTGACCTCCCTCCGAACTTACTACTCTCGTTTATAAATCGGGTATCAATTTCTTCAATAAATCTACTTGGTTCGCAACTTTTTAGTCTCCCAAAACGATACCTACTAAGTGCATAGCATAAAAACAGCTTTTCTTCAGCTCTGGTAATTGCTACATAAAATAGCCTTCGTTCCTCCTCCAAGTCTGCTCTAGAGCTTAACATCATTTGCGATGGAAACAGGTCTTCTTCCATTCCTACTATGTACACATTTTTAAACTCCAGCCCTTTGGCCATATGTATAGTCATTAACGTAACCTTATCGTTGTCGTCATCGTCATCTCTATCCTGCCCAGTGAGTAAGGTGATTTCCTGTAAAAAAGTACCAAGTTGCTTATCCTTTGGTTCCTCCCCTCCGGTTACTTCTTCATCATTATCAACAAATTCTTTGACGGCATTCAGAAGTTCTTGTACATTTTCATACCGACTCAATCCTTCAACTGTTCGATCTGCATAAAGGTCTCTGAGTAAGCCTGACCCTTTGGCAATGGCATTGGCTGCCTCATAAGCATCCGTTTTTTCCACCTCCACTTTAAAGCGTTTGATTAAATTCACAAAATCGCCAATGGCATTAGCAGCTCTGCCAGGCACAATTTGGTTGGCATGTTGCAGTACTTCCCAAATTGACAGGTTTTGTTCATTTGCTACTACAATCAGCTTGTTAACGGTTGTGCTACCAATGCCACGTTTTGGTAAATTAATTATCCGTTTTAGCGATTCTTCATCGTTATGATTGATGGTAAAGCGCATATAAGCCAAGAGGTCCTTGATTTCCTTTCGCTGGTAAAATGAGAGGCCTCCAATTATTTTGTACTTAATATTTAGCTTTCTTAGGGCTTCTTCCATAGCCCTCGACTGGCTATTGGTTCGGTACAAAATCGCAAAGTCTTGATTATGCAATTGGTGGTGCGCCTTTTCTTCAAAAATGGATGTGGCTACTAATTTACCTTCTTCATTATCCGAAGCACTTTTGATTAATTCTATTTTATTACCTTCATCATTAGAGGTCCAAACATTTTTTTTAAGTTGTGCTTTATTATAGCCAATAATGCTATTGGCAGCATTTACGATGTTTTTGGTTGACCTATAATTTTGTTCGAGCTTAATTACTTTTAACGCAGGGTAGTCTCTCTCAAAATTTAGAATGTTTTGAATATCAGCCCCTCTAAATGCATAAATGCTTTGGGCATCATCGCCCACAATACAAATATTTTCGTTAACCGCACTCAAGTTTTTGGTGATTAGGTATTGAGATATATTGGTATCCTGAAACTCATCTACCAT
>JAKISE010000031.1 GCA_021648745.1 Cyclobacteriaceae bacterium | reverse complement strand
TATTTTTGATAGATACTCCTTGCAGTCGTTGTCTGTTTTAACTTCAGTAAACTTTAGAAGGTCTTGTCCTTTAAATATATCCATAGATATGCAATATACGATGATATATTTAGGTAGCTAAGTGACCATCTCTAAAATTTTTAATGCCATAATTGTTTTGCCCGATCCTGGAGGAGCTACAATTACACCAAAATCTTTTTTATTACTTGCTTCTAAAGCAATATATTGATACTTCCGCAAACTTAAATCATTAACAAAAGAAATTGGTTTTGCTTTTTTACGGTGGTCATCAAATTCAAAATCTATTTTTTGCGTTGTGCAAAACCGGATAACCTTACCGATAGCACCACTTGGTAGAATTACCTCATTTTCAGTTTCCTCAATTAAATTAAAATATCTTTTGGTGTCCCAAGTACTTCTTTTTATTTTCTTCTTGATGAAATATTCCGAATTGGGAAGGTTGAATTCGGATTTTAAAAAATTGATAAGAGGAAGGGTTAAACCAAGTCTGTTAATACGGACAGAATTATTTAGTGTGATAATTAATTTTCCACTTGCGTTAGCCGAATGTAGTAAAGCTTGTTCATCTCTATGAATTGAATCGTATAATTTATCGAGGTCAGTATTTGAGATTCTCTTGATTTGTTTTAAAAAAGCCCATTGGTTATCAAAGGGAATCAATGTTTCAGTGTCAATAAAACAACCATTTCCTTGTTCCAAGGTATTTTTAAATAATGGCAGAGCGATAAGATTACCCAATCCTTTTCCAGAAAGAAAGTCTTGATTTGGAAATATCCGGTCGAAGCTTGATGTTTTATCGAAAACAGAAAAAGCACCACATTGCTCCAATAACGACTTAAAAAGTCTTCTACTTTTAATCGCTGGATATGCTTGCTCAAAAAACGACCAAACATTTCCTCCGTTTCCAGAACGGGAACGTTCCAAGTAAACGGGGATCCTGTTCTGGCGACAAACAGTCATAAATGATTTACATTCCTCTTGCCATTTGTCTTTATCAAAATCAGCAACAATTAACCATGAAGTATTGTCTTGGAGCAAAGGGTACATGCCAATGAACTGTTCGTCCGTAAACGGGCGATATGTCTTATCTGTATAATTACTAAATGTGCCTCCATTCATTTTATGAAGGCGATACATATATGGATCGTAACTATACGCAGGCATATATCCGCTTTCCTTTTTTCCATCTTACAGCAAAAACATCTTCTCTGCCTTTAAAAATAGAGCGAAAACTCTTAATTTGATCTATAGAAGGGTGCAAAGCAATTAACTATTTAATTTTTTCAAATCTCCGAAACTGTTTCCCTATATTTCTCCAAACATTACTAAATTTAGGAAGGTCTTTTACCTGATGAGCCAAATTTTCATTCCATGCTCTTTCAAACTTATCTTTCTTATCATTTATGCACTTAACAAAATTAGAAAAATCAAGATTTTTATGCTTTGCCTTTCTTTGAAATTCAAAATAAACATCTTGTAATTCTATGCCTTCTACAGTGGTTAAGTAATCAAAATCATAAAGATCCCTAGGTACTGTGCGGCCCATTAATGCAGCCATTTTTTCAATTACAATTTCTTCTAGTCCATAAGAGGTGATTGTAAAATTCTCTTCTTCTTCTAAATCTGAATAACTATTAAAAACATTTCTTTTCTCTACCTCAAATTCTAACCTTTCACCTCTAGTAATATCTAGTTTTACATGATTTCCGTTCCCTCCCAAAGGACCTACATAATCAATATAAAACTTTAAGCTTCCAGACTTCTTATGGATATCTTTACTAGATTCATTAACAAAAGCATTAATGTTGGCAACCTTCTTAACTTCTAAAAACAGTTCATCAAAAGCTTTGTAAATTTCATCATTAGAAAAATCAGTTTCTAGTTCAGGGTTTAGTGTAAAACCCATATCTTCAGAAAATCGATATTCTTCAATATGGATTTTCTTTAGGCAGGTTCCTCCTTTAAAAATCAAAGCCTTATTTAATAGTTGATGCTTTCCAATACCCCATAATAACCAAGTGATTATATAATCCTTTTCTATTTGTTGAGGACGCACTCCTTGTGCATTAGAAATTTGACTAATTATTTTAGGCTTTATCATGTATAAATTGCGTTTTTTATAGAGTTTATGTCAAGATTTATTTTCAATTTAAACTCCCCATTCTTAACCCCTTCATTAGGTGCGGAGGTGTCCAAAACAGAATAGCTATTCCCAGAATTTTGCATAAGTTTTTCATGGTAAGATGTCCATTTTAAATCAAAAATATTTGTAATGAATAAATATCTTTTAGTTGCTGCATGGCTTTCATTTTGAACTAAATACCTCGACAATTTCTCTAAATCGATCCTGTTTTTTGTTTCATAAATTGCTTTCCCAACCTCTATCATTCCACCACATAATTGAGGCTTTGTTACAGCATCTACTATAGTTTTTTCCAAATCACTTACTGTTACTTTCTCATATTCATTAAGCCACATACTTTGAAAACCAAAAAATCTCTTCTTAATATGATTAACAAATTGAAATTCAATACCCTGTATTTTTTTAGAAGATATACTAGACCGAAATTGAGTTACAATAATTTCGTTTAAACTTGGTTGTGTAATTAATCCATGTAATTGCATTGCCGAATAGTACCCTATATAATATTTTCTACCCTGCATTAAATATTTTGCTACTAAATGCCAATCCGGTATATAGTTTTTAGCATCGGCACTTGGAGGAACAATATAATACAAACCTTTATTCAACTTGATTAGCATTCCAGTGTTAACCATTATTGAAAGTACTTTTGACAAATAAATTTTATCCGTTCCCTCAAATTTTTTTATTACATCTTGAGTAGTAAAACAATCTTGATCGATACTCGAAAAAGTTTTCAAAATTTTCCAACTAAGGTTATTTTTCATAATTAGATAATTACTACATATCAAATGTACAAATAAATACAATAACTATTCATTAATTGCCTAATCAATAATTATTATGTACGTACAAATTCACATACACAAAATACAGGTTTTATTTAGCTTCTTTAGATTTAACCGTTACTAACTTTTAACTTTAGGTTCAGTGATAAGTTGGCAATAAATACCTAGCATTGAGAGTTTATCACAAATATGGTGGCAAAATAGGTGGCAAGAATATTACTCAAATTGGTTTAAGTTGATTTAATTCCATTAAAACCAAGATAAATAATTCATTTAACTGCAATTAAGTAAATGAAAGTGGATTTAGCAAACACCTAAGATCGGCTCTGGGCACCAAAACCCCTGTTAATCATTTGATTTTCAGGGGATTGCTATGATACACAAGACAAAGTATTATATTATTTAATTTGTCATATAACCTGGCAAGGTTTGACAAAATCAATTAGGGGTAAATTTCATTTATCATCAAGTTCAATTTAAAATCTTTTACAAGCAGGAGATTGCTGACTCGAGTACTATTGAGATCACTTTAATAATCAATTACTTACATCATTATTATATAACTATCTGCTATTTTGCCTATTCTGTAAATTTTACTATCTTATAGTTATAAATAATACAAATTATGCGTTAGAAGAACTTTATCATGAATATGATAGCGAAGAAGTTTGTAGGAATAAAGTGCGTAGGTTACAGGAGGCAGAGGGAACTAATATGTAAGAAGTGTGCTCATTACCACCTAAGCAAATCTGGGAATGTAAAGAATGTGGCTATCACGCTTCATTAAGATCTGGTACTTTAATGGAGCATTCGAATCTCCCTTTTAAGTATTGATTTACGAGATGAAATAGAACTTGACGAAGGTTTTTTCGAAGCACCCTCCAGCTTCGAAGATAATCAAGGCGATGGAATTGGAGGGGATAAATTCAAAGTTTTAGTTGCCGCAGAACCTAAATGTGTACCAGATGAAAAGTCTTGAGGCATATGAGACCGAAGATCGTACGGTATCTAAAAATGAAAGTAATTGAAAAGGGCGGCAAGAATCAAGTAATTAAGAAATCCATTACTCTAATTGGCTCACAAGTCAAAGTAGTAACCGATGGCAGCAAAAACTATCAAAAGCTACCTGATTTAACAAAGGGGTATATCTAAATTCAGTGTTTCAATGGGAAAAATACGAGCGATGTATTGCCTTGGCTTCACACCGCTATTAGTAATGTCAAGCGTTTGATGCTGTGTATTCACCACAACGTGAGCAAACAATATCTGCAATATTATCTTGATGAATTCTGCTATAAATTCAATCGGAGGTATTTTGGAAAGAAAATATTTGATTGTTAAGGCTTTAAACACATTAAAAACACCCATTTTATCTTCTAAATAGCGATTTTCTTATCCCGAATTCAGGTTTAGAGGTATCTATAGAGACATAACTTTTGACAGAAATCAAAACTAGACAGTAACTACTGAACAAATTTTTAATTTAAACAATGATGAGATTTATACCTTCAAAAGAGGTAATAATATGTTGGCACCCCAATTATTAGTAAAAGATTAGCCACTTATTAAGTCTTTTAACCACATTTTTAGAAATGAATGAAAATGTAAATTGGCCTTATCTAAGTTATGGAAAACTAAAAATAGATGAATGGGGGAGAGATTATGATGAGTTTAGATCACGTAATTCAATAAATAGTAAAACACCAGACAAAAATTGGTTTAATAGCTGAATCCTAAATTTTCTTTAGTAATAATATCAAGCGACATGTATTGGTGCTGCTCTACACTTTTACCCAAAACTAAATGGCGATATAATGCCTCCACAGCCAAAATCCCCTGATGTTGTGGCTTTTGGTGAATAATATAATCCAAAACACCGTTCTCCAAAAGTTTTTCATTTGCAGTGAACAAATCATACCCTACAAAACGTAATTTTAATTGATTTCTTAAGGGTAATAATGCCAAGCCTAGTAAATGAGAATTAGGTACAAATAAGTGAATTGGCTTTTTAATTGCTTTAAGCATATCCATCAACTGCGATACAGTTATTTTATCCCGCTCAAGGTTTATCTCATGTATATTAATACTAGTATTCAGGTTTTGAGCATAGTAATACCTTAAGCCCTTAATTCTTACAAAAGTTGTTTTTTGAGCCAAATCATTTTCAGAAAAGGTAATAAACATTGGTTGATAGGATTGTTCCGGGCTACCCTAAAGATGAGGCAGAAGAAATTCGAGCATCCATTGGTTTTAACGATAACCTTATTGTGTCATCCGAAGTTTTTCATCTATGGGTAATTGAAGGAGCCAAAGAAATACAGCAGGCTTTTCCGGCTGATAAATGTGGGTTAAATGTAATTTACACCCATGATCTTACCCCCTACCGCACACGCAAAGTACGCATACTAAATGGAGCACACACCTGTATGGTGCCGATTGGACTGCTCAACGAAATTGACACTGTGCTTGAAAGTGTAGAAGATAAGTGGCTGAGCAGCTATGTACACCAAATTATTTTTAATGAAATTGCCTCCACCATAAACCTGCCCAAACAAGCACTTGAAACTTATGCTAATGAAGTACTGGAACGGTTTAAAAATCCATTTATCAGACACGAGTTACAATCTATTGCGCTCAACTCTATCTCTAAATACAAGGTACGGGTGTTGCCTTCCCTTTTAGATTATTATAATACAACTAAGAAACTACCCAAAGGATTGGTTTTGGCATTTACGCATCTTATCAAACTATATTTAACCGATACTTTTACCATTCAGGATAGCGATGAAGTAAAGATATTTTTTTCTAATTTGAGGGCTAGTAAAAATAGTGTTAGGCATATTATAGATAAAGTTTTAGCCAAACAAGCTTTTTGGGGTACAGATTTAAATTTGGTAGCAGGGTTGCCCGAATTAATGACCAGTCAAATGAGCCTTTTAAACTATGGCATTAAAATCTCCAATTTTATAGAAGAAGAAGCATGAACAAAGCAATAACAATTAATACTACTGACAATTTGGGAGTTGCATTAACCCATTTAAATAAAGGAGAGCAAGTGGTTGTTAATTCTGCAACAATAATGCTAAAAGAAAACATTCAGGCAAAACATAAATTTGCACTCAAAGATTTTGCCCTAGGCGATGAGATGTATGGGTTAGTTGTTGGTACAGCCAAAGAAATAATAAAAAAAGGAAAAGCTATTACCGTAAAAAATACAGCTCATAAAGCAAGTGCTTATACAACAAAACATAAAAAAAAGTTTGAATGGACTGCACCTGATGTAAGCCGTTTTAAAGGCAGAACATTTAACGGTTACCTTCGAAAAGACGGGCAAGTGGGTACGGCTAATTATTGGTTGGTATTTCCATTGGTTTTTTGTGAAAACAGAAATATTACTATCTTAAAAACAGCATTTGAAAAAGCATTGGGTTATGAAAAAGCCAATGCTTATGAGCAACTGGCTAAAGACCTTGTTGCAAGGCATAAAAGTGGAGACCCACTTGATGAGGTACGTTTAAACAGAAAGGAAAACAAAGAGCAAAAACATTATTTTAATAATGTTAAAATTAAGTTTATAACGCACCAAGGGGGCTGCGGTGGAACCCGAGAAGATAGCGACACCTTGTGCAGGTTACTGGCTGGTTACTTAAAAAAAACCTAATGTGGCAGGTGCCACAGTATTTAGCCTTGGTTGCCAAAATGCACAAGTTGATATTTTAGAAAAGGCCATACAATCAATTGATGGTGTATTTGATAAACCGCTATTAATATTTGACCAGCAGGAAACAGGCAGCGAAACAACACTAATTGAGCAAGCCATAAAAGCTACTTTTAATGGGTTAATTGAAGCTAATAAACTAAAACGCCAACCTGCACCCTTATCAAAACTAACCACTGGTTTGGAATGTGGCGGCTCCGATGGGTTTTCGGGCATCTCGGCCCCGCTTTAGGGCATGTATCTGATATGATTACCGCACTTGGAAAGCAATACTGGCAGAGTTTCCAGAGCTGTGTGGTGTAGAGCAAGAGTTAATAAACAGAACCAATAACCCTGCCCATGCTAATAAGTTTATAAAATTAATGCGCGCTTACGCTAAATTAGCAAAAGAGGTAGGCTCAGGTTTTGATATGAACCCCTCGCCCGGCAATATTAAGGATGGCTTATTACCGATGCGATGAAATCTGCTGGAGCCGCCAAAAAAGGTGGAACCTCACCAGTAACCGATGTGCTTGATTATACAGAGTATGTTAAAAACAATGGCCTTAGCCTGTTATGCACCCCTGGCAATGATGTGGAATCAACCACAGGACTGGTGGGTTCGGGTGCCAATGTGGTATTATTTACAACAGGCTTAGGTACTCCTACTGGAAACCCTGTAGCACCTATTTTAAAGGTTTCTTCTAACAGTACATTAGCAAACAAAATGGCAGATATTATTGATATAAATGGCGGTGAAGTAATTGAAGGCAGTAAAACAATTGAAGAAATGGGCGAAGAAATGCTAGAGTACATCATTAAAATTGCCAATGGCGAGCTTCAATCTAAATCTGAATTATTGAATCAGGATGATTTTATTCCGTGGAAAAGAGGCATTTCGTTGTAAGTAACGATAAACGCTATAATAACGAAAAAACTATCCAATTTCGTTCAACAATCGCTCAACATCTGCATTATGCATTAACCCCAACTCTGGCCTAATACAATTCGCTGCTCCACAGGCCGCTCCCAAATCTGCAATTTGTTGATTAAATTTTCGCATCACATAACCAGCAATGATGCCTGCCAGCAAACAATCTCCAGAATCAATAGTGCTATATACTTCCTCTACCTTTGACAAGCTATGAAGTGTATTATTTCCTGCATTAAAATACAAGCCTTTTTCACCATCAGTAATAGCCGACACCTTACAATATTGGCTTAATTTTTTTGCACCTTCCAGCGTTTCTGTGCCTGTATAAAACAATGCCTCTTTACGATTTAAACCCAAAAAAGTCATTAGGATTAATTTCTAATGAACACCATTAGAGTATTTTATTGCTAACCTTCTATTAATCAGTTGGTTGTTGTGCAAAAGTTTCCATAAAAATCAACTTTATTGTTGTAAGAAAAACTTACAGAGAGAATGGATGTAAAACTAAGTTTCACAGACAAAGAAATCACCCCTTGGAGTGGGATGATTTTCATGAAAAAATTGCTTGATAAAACAGGTTTGTTGACTGAGTTGGTTTCATCAGATTTACCGACCCAGCAATCCAATCGGGGTTATAACCCCAAGCAACTAATCACTTGTTTTTTTGTCAGTATTTTGTGTGGGGCGAACAAGTTTGAGCATTTAGAAGTGGGGCGATTTGATGAAGTGTTACGTCAGAATTTTGGGTTTAAAAAAATGGCAGGTCATAAAAGCTATATCAGATACTTCAGCAAGTTTACCGTAGCGATTAATCAACGTGTGTTCTCTAAGGTAATGGGGTGGTTTTTTTCTCAGGTTCATTTACCAATCCTCACCTTAGACATAGACTCAACGGTATTGACAAGATACGGATTTCAGCAAGGAGCCAAACGTGGTTATAACCCTCAAAAAAGAGGAAGAAACTCTCACCATCCTCTTCTAGCTTTTTAAAAATGAAAAGAGTAATATTAAAGAAGAAATACTGAAATTAGAATTGACTTCTGGGCAATGTAAAGCAATCAAAAAAGATGAAAAGACTACATTAATCATCAGCTATTCTGAAAACAGAGCAAAGAAAGATCTTCACAATAGAGAGCGAGGAATAAATAAGTTAAACCCGAATTATGCGATAGGGTTCGTGATGAGGCTTTAAGTCACAATAAATCAGGCAGTTTGGATTCGAAAGCATAGCACCGCTATGGTGAGAACACAAACAAAGCAAAGCGACTGATTTGAAGTGAGTTAAAGGCCTAATAGAAATTCTATTGCATATTTCGGGTTAAAGAAGCAATTAGAGCAGGGCAAATTAACAAAAGCCAATATCAATAACCGGGGTTATAACAAGTACCTTATTATGGAAGGTGAAATTAATATTGAAATCGATGAGGATAAATTCAAGCAAGATGCGCAATGGGATGGGTTAAAAGGGTATCAGACCAACACCAAACTTGCTATGGAAAAAGTGATAGAAAATTACCAACATTTATGGAGAATAGAAAAAGCGTTTAGAATATCAAAAACAGATTTAAAAATACGCCCTATATACCATAGGGTACAAATCAGAATAGAATCACATATTTGTTTGTCTTTTGTTGCCTATAAAGTATACAAAGAACTTGAAAGGCAACTCGATGAAAAGAACGCTGGAATGAGTCCAGAGAAAGCAATTGACATCGCAAAATCCATTTATAAAATAAAAGTTGAAACCTCTGCAACAGAAACTATTGAAAAAGTGATTATAATTAAAGAGGAGCAAAAAACGCTATTTCAACTTTTTGGATTAATCTGACTTGGGTGTCCCAGCGAGGAAAACAGGAGAGGATTTATAGAAATCAATCTAGCTTTTTTAATTTCTTATTGAGCTTATTGCCTTCTTTTTCAAGTTCTCGACCAAGTTTTTTAGTCTCCCTGGAAATTACCTTCCCAAGCTTTTTTAATTCAACCTCTAACTCTTTTAACCAAATTTTAAATTTATACGTTGCTTCTCTAATTTCTATATTGTTACTTCCCTTGGTATAAGTAACATGCTGACCTCTATTAACTTCTTTTCTTTGGTCATCAACCTCTAATTCTACTTTTCCAGATTCAACTTCAACCTCCAGCTTATCATCTGTAGAATTTATATTAAACTTGGTTCCTAGTACTTTAATTTCTCCCAACTTGGTAGTTACAATAAATGGTTTATTCGAACTAACCACTTTAAAATACGCTTCTCCATCTAAATGAACCCTCCTTATCTCAAATTTTTCATTATAAACAATAGTGCTATTATGATTGATCCATACAATAGACCCATCTGGAAGCTCAACCCCATCAAAGGAATCATCAGTACTTACTGATTGCTCAGAACATGAAAATAAAAGGAGAAAGAAGCCTAAAAATGCTAAAGCCCGGATCAAGTAGTTCATCTAATTTTATATTGTTGGTTAAAAATATTGAGCAAATATAGTTTATGCATCACTTAACCAAACAACTCCCCAAACACATGCTTGAGCAAACCAAAAGGCTTTATGTTAATTTTGTATTTGCTGGCATCCACTCCTTTATTATAGGTTGAAATAAATATAGTAGAAAAGCCCAGTTTTTCCGCTTCAGCAATTCGGTTTTCGATCCTGTTTACAGCCCTTAGTTCGCCTCCTAGGCCTACTTCTGAGGCAAAACAGAACTTTTCATTGATAGATAAGTCGTGTAGCGATGAAAGTACAGCAACACAGATGGCCAAATCGATGGCAGGGTCATCTACTTTAATGCCACCGGCCATATTTAGGAATACATCCTGAGTGCCCATTTTTAACCCTGTTCTTTTTTCTAAAACAGCTAAAAGCATATTTAACCTACGGCTATCAAAACCAGTAGAACTACGTTGAGGTGTACCATAAGCTGCTGTACTTACCAATGCTTGAATTTCAATAAGGAGTGTACGGCTACCCTCCATGGTAGCTCCAATGGTAACACCGCTCACCCCAACATCGCGCTGCGAAATCAAAATTTCAGATGGGTTGGCTACCTCTCTTAATCCCTCCGCCTGCATTTCGTAAATGCCTAGCTCAGAAGTTGACCCAAATCTATTTTTGGTGGTTCGTAAAATACGATACACCATATTTCGGTCGCCCTCAAATTGAAGCACTGTATCCACCATATGCTCCAGTACTTTAGGGCCTGCCAAACTACCATCTTTGGTGATATGGCCAACTATAAATACTGGGGTGTTAGTGGTTTTGGCATATTGCATCAACTCCCCTGCACATTGCCTTACTTGTGCCACGCTACCTGGTATAGATTCAATTCTTGAAGAGGCTAATGTTTGGATAGAATCAACAATTAATACATCTGGCTTAACTTGTTTTATATGACCAAATACCTTTTCTATAGAAGTTTCGCTTAGAATAAAAGTAATTTCGCTGGGTTTGTGGATAATTCGGTCAGCACGTAATTTAATCTGCTGCTCACTCTCTTCGCCCGAAACATATAGCACCTTTTGCGGCATATTAAGTGCTAGCTGAAGCATTAAAGTAGATTTCCCAATTCCTGGCTCTCCACCTATCAGCACCAACGAACCATTTACAATGCCGCCTCCTAACACACGGTTAAGTTCATCATCGTAACATGTTAATCGGATCTCATCTTCATGCTCAATGGTATGAATCGGTTTTGGTGTATTCCCTTTTGCTCCCTCCTCTTCCCAAACAGGTGATGCTTTTGTTGATTTAGAAACCACTTCTTCTACAAACGAATTCCACTGGTTACAACTAGGGCATTTACCAATCCATTTTGCAGATTCATACCCGCAATTTTGACAGAAAAAAGAAGATCGAGTTTTAGCCAATTGAAAATTATTTATTTCAAAGATAAACTTTATAACCTGAAATCGGCCTAAGGAAGGCTATCAGCTTTAAGCGAAAATTTCATAAACAACACTAATTTTTGCCGGACTAACGGGTTAATCCAAAGAAATTTGAGGCGGTTTAGGGAAGTTTCGCTAAAGCCCAAAGGAAAAATTTCTAGTAGGCAATTTTTTGGAGATAAAAATCTAGACATAATTAACTATTTCTTCACTTTTTATCTCCAAAATCTCACCCACTATCTTATTTTCTGATAGCATTCCTTAGGCCGATTTCAGGATTATACCTGAGTTCAACTTAAGAACTCAGGCTTTAAATTCTACCCGAAAAAAAGAAGAGAATTAGAAAAAATAATTATTTTTAAAATTTTTTTTAACGTAGTAAGATACATTTATAACTCCTTGTTTTACAAGATGATAGAATTAGTTGATTCAACTATAAATTCTTTTAAAACAAGCTTTAAAAGCTATTTTAGAGATTAGCTAAAGAAAAAAATAACCGCTAAAGCCTGAGATTTATCACAAATTTTGATAAACTTAGAGTCGTATTATAGCGGTCTCAAAAATCTTAAATTACTATCTATGCCTGCCATCTCTTCTGCAACAAAAAATGTGGACACTCTAGAACTGTTTGCTGCTAGCCCTCCAACTCAAACACCCCCCGAAAACAGTATAGACAAACCTGTAGATGAGCAGAAAATGGAGGAGCGAAAAAAACTCCTGAACAAAGAACCTGATACTAAAACATATAGTAGAAATGAAGCAGTTGAAGCCTCTTTAGAATACTTTAAAGGGGATGAATTAGCTGCAAATGTTTGGATAAACAAATATGCCCTAAAAGATTCTGCCGGAAATTTATATGAAAAATCTCCAGCTCAAATGCACCAGCGTTTGGCAAAGGAGTTAGCTCGTGTTGAAAATAAATATCCAAATCCGTTATCGGAAGAAGAAATTTATGGGCTTTTAGAAAATTTTAAATACTTAATTCCTCAGGGAGGCCCCATGTCAGGCATTGGCAATAACCACCAATATGTTTCTCTTTCTAACTGCTTTGTTATCGGCCCCGGAGATAAATCAGATAGCTATGGAGCTATTCTTTTAACTGATGAAGAACAAGTACAGCTGATGAAAAGGCGTGGCGGTGTGGGTCATGACTTGACCCATATACGCCCTAAGGGAACCTCCGTAATGAACAGCGCTCTTACCTCTACCGGTATTGTGCCGTTTATGGAGCGGTATTCTAATACCACACGCGAAGTTGCACAAGATGGGCGCAGAGGTGCACTAATGCTTTCTATATCTGTAAATCACCCAGATGCAGAATCGTTTATAGATGCTAAACAGGATAAAACTAAAGTTACCGGAGCCAATGTGTCTGTAAAAATTTCAGATGAATTTATGAATGCTGTTGAAACCGGTACTGATTTCATTCAAAAATTTCCAGTTAATAGTTCTGACCCTTTAATAGAGCAGAGTACGGATGCAAAAGGCTTGTGGGGTAAAATTGTGCATAATGCATGGAAATCTGCAGAACCAGGCGTTCTTTTTTGGGACACCATCATTAAAGAATCTATCCCTGATTGCTATAGCGATTTAGGCTTTGAAACTATTTCCACTAACCCTTGTGGAGAAATTCCACTTTGTCCTTATGACTCGTGCAGGCTATTAGCCATTAATTTATACAGTTATGTTGACCAGCCATTTACAGAGCAGGCAACTTTCAATTTTGATAAGTTTAAAAGCCATGTTCGCATTGCCCAACGCATGATGGATAATATTGTTGATTTGGAAGCCGAAAAAATCGATTCCATTTTAACAAAAATAAAAAACGATCCTGAGCCAGATGAAATTAAGCATAGTGAACAAAAGCTTTGGGAAAAAATAAAAAAGAAAACCCTTCAAGGAAGAAGAACAGGACTTGGAATTACTGCTGAGGGAGACATGCTAGCTGCCTTGGGAATTACCTATGGCACTGATGAAGCTACCTCTTTTGCCGAAAATGTTCAAAAATCATTGGCATTAGCTGCATACGCGTCTTCAGTAGAAATGGCAGGCGAAAGAGGAGCCTTTACAATATTTGATGCGCAAAGAGAAGTTAATAACCCCTTTATCAACCGTATAAAAGAAGCTGACCCTGCTCTATATCATGCTATGGTTGCCAAGGGCAGAAGAAATATTGCCCTACTTACAATAGCTCCAACAGGTACAACATCCTTAATGACTCAAACATCATCAGGACTGGAGCCTGTTTTTCAGGTATCATACAAACGTAGAAAAAAGGTAAACCCTACCGATAAAGATGTAAATGTGAGCTTTACAGATGATACTGGAGATGCTTGGGAAGAGTATTTTGTAGTACATCATAAGTTTAAAACCTGGCTCGAAAAGAAAGGATATTCTGAAGACCAAATTGCTTCTTTTACCGATGCAGAAATGAATAAATTAGTGGAAACCTCTCCTTATTTTAAGGCAACCGCAAATGACATTGACTGGATTAAAAAAGTACAAATGCAAGGCAAGGTGCAAAAATGGGTTGATCATTCCATCTCTGTAACCGTAAATGTGCCTAAAGAAACTCCTGAGTCTGTTATCCACAGTATTTATATGGAAGGGTGGAAACAAGGTTGCAAAGGAATGACTGTTTACCGAGATGGCTCGAGAGATGGCGTACTCATTTCCAAGGAGGCAAAAACAGTTGAACCAGATGAATTTACAGAAACAGCTGCTCCTAAAAGACCAAGGATACTGGAGGCAAAAATAATTCGATTTAATAATAACCACGAGAAGTGGTTGGCTGTGGTTGGAATGCTAAATAATAAACCTTACGAAATTTTTACAGGCAAGGCTGAAGACGCATTTCATTTACCAACTTATGTATCAACAGGTGAAGTAATAAAAAACTTAAATGATAATAATACTAAGCGTTACGACTTTAGGTATAAAGATAAAGATGGGTTTAATGTAACCATAGAAGGTCTATCTCGTTCGTTTACCACCGAATTCTGGAATTATGCTAAACTTATTTCAGGCATGCTCCGCCATGGTATGCCACTTAAATATGCTATTAGTTTGGTAAATAATTTACACCTAAACGATGACTCTTTAAACACTTGGAAAAATGGAGTTGTTCGTGCATTATCTAAAATGTTACCCGATGGTACTAAGCCAAAAAACACTACTTGTACAGAATGTGGAGAAGACTCATTGTTTTATGAAGAAGGCTGCCTGAATTGTAAAAACTGTGGTTATTCTAAGTGTGGGTAATAGGTTTTAACACTAAATATTACCCTAACAAATCTCCAATATCTTCTTTACTCAGGCTTTTTACAAAGCTGTTATCTATAGAAATAAGGTCTTTGGCAAGTTTTAATTTGCGACTTTGCAATTCAAGTATTTTTTCTTCTACCGTATTTTTAGTAATAAATTTATAGGTAAATACTTTCTTTTTTTGGCCGATGCGATGTGCTCTGTCAATAGCTTGGGCTTCTACGGCTGGGTTCCACCAAGGATCGAGCAAAAATACGTAGTCCGCTTCGGTTAGGTTTAAACCCAAGCCACCTGCTTTCATCGAAATTAAAAAGATTTTTACATCACTATCTTCCTGAAAACGTTCTACCTCCGCCTGCCTATTTTTAGTAGCACCATCCAAATAGCAATAATCAAACCCTCGAGTTTCTATAATTTCTTTTACAATGGTAAGGTGTTTTACAAATTGGCTAAAAATTAAAATTTTATGCCCCTCAGAAAGTGTGTTAGTCAACATATGCATCATATCATCCAACTTGCCTGAGTCGCCTACATACTCAGGGTCAGCCATTTTAGGATGATTGGCAATCAGTCGTAGTTTGGTTAGGCCCTGCAGCAAAATCATCTGAGATTTACCCATTCCATGGGCATCAATATGAGAAAGGATCTCATTCCGGTACATATTCTTGGTCTCCTCATACATTTCTGCCTGAAGGGTTGTCATGGAAGAGTAGTGAATATTCTCTACTTTTTTAGGTAAGTCTTTCGCCACTTGCGATTTATGCCTTCGCATTACAAAAGGCTTAATTAAGCTGAAAAGCTTGGTTGATTTGTCTTCGTTATTATGCTTTTCTATCGGAATTTGAAACTGTTTTCTGAAGAAGCTTTGGTGTCCTAAAAGCCCAGGGTTAATAAAACTCATCTGCGACCAAAGGTCCATCGTGCTATTTTCAATAGGTGTGCCTGTTAAGATAAGCCTGTATTTTGAATGCAGCTCACGTACAGCTTTAGAGATATTAGAGGTTGGGTTTTTTATGGCTTGTGATTCGTCTAAGATAATGTAATGAAACTTATACTTAGCCAGAATATCAAGGTCACGCCTAATAATTCCGTAAGATGTAATCACCAAATCGTAGCCTGTAAATTGGCCAATATCCTTGGTTCTGTTTACCCCTGTATAATTAAACACACGTAAGTTAGGGGTAAATTTTTTTGCTTCCTTTTGCCAATTATATACCAGAGAAGTAGGCATAACCAAGAGGGAAGCCACTTCTGCCCCTCCTTCTTTTTGAGATTGCAACAGAGCCAATGTTTGTACTGTTTTACCCAATCCCATATCATCGGCCAAGCAACCCCCTAAATTATATTGATTTAAAAACTGAAGCCAATCATAACCTGCTTTTTGGTAAGGCCGTAATGTGCCTTTAAACTTTTCTGGCATTGGATGATCGTCAATCTTATCAAAATTTCGCAACTGATAAAGTTTCTTGTTCATAATAACTTTCGAATGTTCTACATTTTCCAGTTCTTGAACCAAGGCTAAATGGTGCTTTTTAAGGATTGGGTTTTCATCATCACTATCTTCAGAAAAATAGAATAACTCCGAATAATCTTGAAGCCAGCTAGCGGGAATAATGGCTATTTCTCCATTAGGTAATTTTAGTTCATTCTTCCCTTTTAAAATCAGCTTCCTTAACTCAAAAAACGCAATTTCAAACTCCCCAAAAAGAATAACAGCCTTTATATCAAACCAATCTATATTTTCATTAATATCTATTTTTATACTTGCGTCACCTACAAAGTATTTTCGCTCTCCTGTTTGTTCCTGAATTAGTTCAATGTTTTGGTCCGCCAGTTTTAACCTATTCTTTTGAATCCAATCGAATGCCTTGCCCGCTCCAAGAACACTCTTGCCAGATGATAAATCAAGATCTAATTCTTTTAAATAGCTAATAAGGTCAGATTCTATCTTTAAGTTTCGAGATATTCGGTTAAAAATATAGGAGTCGCTTGTTTTTTCAACGTTTACCACAACCTCATTTTTTTCAGTGGGCTTTATTTTCGTCCCTTCATAATTAAGTTCTATACTGAAAACAAATTTTTTAACGTCTGCTATTATTTCAGAATTACCATTGTCAAGAGTTAGGCTATGCGGCAATTGCGCCAAGGGTGAAAACGTTAACTCAGCTGTTGGAGTGATATGTTTAGTATTAATATCAAAGCCCTTTGCATACACATCAAAATGAGCTACAAGAGGGGCAATAAATTTCCGGTAGTAGGTGTCCTCTACTTTTTGCGGAATTAGAATAAATTTTTTGTTTAAAAATGGCCTTAGTTTAGCACCGTCTATATTTTTCTTAAAAGAATAGATACGACCTTCTACCACTAACCAAGCAGGCTCATCACTTAGAAGGTACCCTCCTTTATATTGAAAATCTACTTTTTGATCTTTGTACTTAATAGTGGGGAAGTAATGTGTATTGTCTTCATTTCTTCTAAAATGAAAAAGCACAGATGCTTTTTCTGGCATCACGTCTAGTTTGCGCCAAGTGGGTTCTCCATCATTGCCCATTTCGAACACATATTTACCAACTAATAATGGAAGTATTTTAGCCCTAACGCCCTTCAGATAAATATCAATTTGCTGTTGTAGTGCCTTATTGCCCTTTTCCTCATCAAATACTTTAGGAAAAAACTCATTAGACTTAGTTACGGTGGATGCATACTTTTTTAAAATCGCACCCTGCTGCATCCCATCAATTAAATCTATTAGCTCGAAATCTTGGTCATCTAAACCAGAAGAAAACTCGGTTGCATTTAAGGAAGAAATATTTTGGTGCTGAAGGGTTAATTGTCCCTTTTCATCTACCCTAACCACAAAAGATTCAAAGAGGAAGCCTAGATACTCATGCTTAAAAATCGAGTAAATTATTTGAAACTTGTCTTGAGCCGAAATATTCATTTTATAAACTAGAATAACTCACAAAGTAATACATAATGGCTGTCCTAGACAAGAAAAGAGCATATGATTTATATCAGTTTAGTTGTAGAATTGTTTTGGACTAAGTATATTTAATGTACGGTTCAATTAATACAATTGAACCCCCAATGGTGGTTAAATTGGATGTCGTCCCGATAGTTATCGGGATCTGGCACCACACCAACCCAAAGGCGAGCGAAACTCGCCTTTGGTGGTTTATAACCTGAGCTCCTTTAGGATTATAGTCTTCTCCTCTCACATTTTATGATGCATTTCTCCGGCACCATCTAGTTGAGGACTAACGTATGGTATGCCAAGATTGAGCCCTCTGAGAATTAGTAGAATTGCCACTAGTGCCAAAAAATATGGCACCATTTTGTTCAGTTTTGTTCGAAGAGACGGAGTAGTAAAACCTGAGAAAATACCCAAACCAAGCATTATTGGAATTGTGCCTAATCCAAAAAAGAGCATATAATTGGCTCCGCCTACTATTGAACCCATGGAAAGAGCTGTAAATAAAGCTGCATAAACCAAGCCACAAGGCAATAAGCCATTGAGAATGCCGATAAATAATGGTGCAAAGAAAGACTTGCTCTTAAATAAAGGGGCGAGCTTGGTTTTCACGCTAGCATATATTTTGTTTAAAACTCCATTGGTGGGCAAATCAAAGTGCTTGTACTTAGTGAAAACTATAATAACTAACATTACCACACCAACACCTATGGAAAGCGATTGTTGCAAGCCTGCAAAAACAGCACCTTGACCTATTAGGCCTACCGCCAATCCGAGCAACATGTAAGTAATGGTTCTGCCTATATTATATAACAGCTTGTATTGTACCCCTTTACTTGGCAATGCAAGAACAATAGGCCCGCACATACCAATGCAGTGAAAACTCCCTAAAAAGCCCATTAAAAACGCACTCCAACCCATACTATTTTACGATTATAGTCTCCAAGTAAAATTCTTTATCCCCATCACTCCACAATAGTTTTGCAATCCACTTGCCTTTTAGTTGTGTAGAGAAATCTATTTGTTGGGTTCCATCGGCTCCTAACGAAATAGGGAGTTGTATATCTTTACTTCCATCAGAAGGCCTAAAAAATAAGATGCTCCCTTTTGGTTTCAATTCTTTCGGAAAAATAATTTCCACATAATTATTCTTTAATACCACCGAAGGTCTTACCAGTAAGTTGTCGGTATTCTTAATTCTTGTTATTTGTTCTTCATAGACTAGTTCTTGCTGATAGTAATCTTCAGATATGATATTAACATCTTGTGTAAAAGCAAAGACCACCACGGATAAAATGGCGATCACAAACAGTGAATAAAACAATGCTATACTCTTCCCCCAGTTCATCTATTTTAATTTAAAAGGTCCTAAAAAATTAGTGTTTGTTGTGTGCACTATTTCTCCATCTTTAAAAACATCAATAATAATTGGTGTTTTTACATCGTGAAGATCGCTTCTAGGAATAACAACAAAAAATACTGCATCAAATGTGCTATTTGAACCAAGCTTAATTTCGCTCCTCCCCACTTGCTTGATGGTGGCTGTTGGAAAGTCTCGAATTTTAACTTCTAATTCTATCGGCTCAAAACTTTTATTTATAAATAAAATATTAATCAAATTTTGAATGTCACCTGCCTCTGTTTTTTGATAAAGTTGACCAGGAACTCTTAAGGCTGTTGCTTCAATGCTCGACCGGTTAGTAAGAAGTGCTGAAAGCGCGATAATTAAAACACCTAGAACAATGGTATAACCAATTACTCTTGTTGTAAAAAGTTTCTTAGTTCCTTCAATAATATTATTGTACGAAGCTAATCGAATTAACCCCGTTGGTTTGTCAATCTTTAACATTACTTCATCGCATACATCCATACAAGCTGTGCAGTTCACACATTCGAGCTGCGACCCGTTTCTTATATCTATACCTGTAGGGCAAACATGTACACATAGCTTACAATCAATGCAATCTCCTTTATCATTTTGAAACTCACCTTTCTTTATTTTCCCTCTTGGCTCTCCTCTAGTAAAATCATAGCTTACCGCCATAGAGTCTTTATTCATAAGAACTCCTTGAAGCCTTCCATAAGGACAAACTGCAATACAAGCTTGCTCTCTAAAATAAGCAAACACCCAAAAGAAAATGCCTGTGAAAAATACGGTGCCTAAGAACCCACTCCAATTCTCGAAAGGTGGCTTGGTAATAATATCGATTACTCCTTCTATACCAATTAAGTAAGCCATCATGGTATGCGCTATCAAGATTGATATTGCCATAAAAATGGAATACTTGGCTGTTCGTTTTAGCATTTTAGAACTTGACCAAGGAGCATTGGCTAATTTGCGTTGTTGCTTGGCATCACCATCTATCCAATATTCTATTTTACGAAAAATTAGCTCCATAAAAATGGTTTGAGGGCATGCCCACCCACACCATACACGGCCAAATACAACCGTGAACAAAATAATAAAAACAACTATTGTAATGGTGGCTAGCCCAAATAAATAGAAATCTTGTGGCCAAAAAGGAATGCCAAAAAGCACAAACTTCCGCTCGAAAATATTAAATAATAAAAGAGGTTGCCCTCCAATTTTTATAAAAGGGACACTAAAAAGTAATCCTAATAATACTGTTGCTACAACGCCTCGTTTGGTGTAAAATTTTCCTTTTGGCTTTTTGGGGTACACCCAAAGTCTCTTCCCTTCTTTGTCAACAGTACCTATGCTATCACGAAACTCTTCATCATACTCGTAAAAATCTTCCACCTGACATCATTTAAAAATTATTCATACAAATCGCCTTCTGGTGCTTTAGGTGCAGCAGGCGTTGTTCCTTTTAAGGACAATATAAAATTGGTAACAGCCTCGATTTGTGCCTCATTTAGTGCTGCACTCCAAGCCATCATCGAAGTTCCTGCAACTCCTTCTATAATTGTTTTCTTAATTCCTTCTTTAGTCCCATTTGAGTTTTTCCAATAGTTATCAGTAAGGTTAGGGCCAACAATTCCACCACCATCTGCCAAATGGCAGGCAGCGCAATTATTCGCATAAATAGACTTCCCTTCTTCAAGGTTTGAAGCCTCAGCAACAGGCTCTTCATTGGCAGGAGCTTCCTCCTCCACTGAGTTTACCTCATTTGTTTCATATAGCTCTCCTTCAGGCTCTTTAGGATTGGCAGGAGTTGTTCCTTGGAATGCTAATATATAATCAGTTACATCATTTATCTGTGTTTCATCTAATAATGCCTTCCATGACATCATAGCTGAACCGGTTACACCTTCTGCAATAGTCTTATATACTCCCTCTCTACTTCCATTACTGTCCTTCCAGTATTTATCTGTTAAGTTAGGCCCTAAGCCCATAACTCCCCCACCATCTAGAGTATGACAAGCCGCACAATTAGTATCATACACGGTTTTCCCATTGCTTAAATCTCCAGCCGAACTTGTTGTTGCTCCAGCTGAAGAACTTGTTGCTCCTTCTTCATATAAAGTACCTTGAGGTTTTAAAGCGTTCTCAGGATTAGTGCCTCTAATAAACATTACATAATTAGAAACTTCTTGAATTTGTGTGGGGGATAGTTGATTAGACCATTGAATCATAGCTGTATTAGGAACACCTTCTTTCACTACACGGAAAATATCTTTGATGCTGCCACCATGTATCCAATAATCATCTGTTAGGTTCGGGCCAGCAATTCCTCCTCCTCCTTGCCCATGACAAGTAGTACAATTACGCCCAAATGTTTTCTTTCCTGCCTCAATCATTGCTGCATCGGCAGTATATTCTAGTGTAGATTCATCAAATCCACCAGCTTCGGCATTCGCTGCCAGATTTGCCTCTTTTTCTTTATTGGCCTCAGCCATGGCTATTTCATATTCCTCTTCTTGCAAAGGGAACCAACCTGTGAAATGATGACCTATTAAATAAACAACACCCCAAATTATAGTAATGTAAAACAACCATTTCCACCAAGGTGGTAAGTGGTTATCTAATTCTCTAATACCGTCATAATTATGATCTAGCATAATGTCGGCTTCCTTGTCTTCAGGTGCTCGATTATTAGCAATTTCTAAAAAACGCGACCATAAACTATCCTCTTCTCTACTTCCTTCAGGTTGATCTTTTTCAAGCTTATTAATAACCTGTAGGGCGTAAATGGCTACTAATAAAACCAGTACGGCAGTAATAGCAACAAGGCTCACAACGAACATCATAATGCCTGTATCTTCTTCTGCTTGTGCATTGCTACCAAGAGCTGTAAGTATGAACACCAAAGTTATTGCCCAATAAGCGTTTTTACGAGCAAATTTAAATGGGTTGTGAATTTTCATTAGTCTATCTTTTTTTCTTGTGAATCTTGATCTGCAACCAAATTATCATTGAGTGGCATTTCTTCCATTTTTTTTATAAATCCTTTATCTACTTTAAATACCCAATAAAGGAGGATTATAAAAAAAGTAAAAAATATGACCAATGAGATTACTGGCCCTACTGCTATATTTTCTGCTCCTTCAAAATAATGCTTAAACATCTTATTTTTCTCCGTTTATATCAGTGCCCAATCGTTGTAAATACGCAATTAAAGCAATGATTTCTTTGTCGCTGCTTGTTTCAATATCTCCTGAATTAAGGTCATCAGCGATTTCTTGCGCTTGTTTGTTAAGGTGTTCAATTGATTCAGCCGCAAAGCCTTCTTTATAAGGAACACCTAAGGTTTGCATCGCTTCTATTTTAGCAGGAGTACTACTAACATCCAATGTGTTTTCGTGCAGCCACAAATAACGTGGCATAATTGACCCTGGTGATGTAATTCTTGGATCGTACATATGCGTGTAATGCCAGGAATTTGGTTTTGCATTTTTATTACCAATGCCTGTTCTATGTAAATCCGGACCTGTTCTACGCGACCCCCATAGGAACGGATGATCGTACACAAATTCGCCTGCTTTAGAATATTCACCATAACGCTCGGTTTCATTTCTAAATGGTCTTATCATTTGTGAGTGACAGCTTACACAGCCTTCTCTAATATAAATATCTCTTCCTTGCAATTCAAGTGGGGTATAAGGCTTAACACTCGCAATGGTCGGAATATTTGATTTAACCATATAAGTAGGAATTATTTCAAATGCCCCTCCAATTAAAATAGCAACTAGTGTTAAAATGGTAAATTGTACTGGTCTTCTTTCTAAAGCTGCATGGAAAGTTCCTCCTTTAATCACTATCTTTTCAAGTGCTGGTGCTTCAGCATCTTCGTTGGCAATAAATGATCCTCCCTTAGCTGTTTTAATTAAATTTACAACCATTATAATAACACCTGTGAAGTACAATAAACCTCCTACCGCACGAAGCATATAAAATGGTAAAATTTTAGTTACTGTTTCTAGGAAGTTAGCATACTGTAAGAACCCATCAGGTGTAAATTGTTTCCACATTAAGCTCTGCACAACACCACCCCAATATAAAGGCAAAGCATATACAATAATGCCTAAAGTGCCGAGCCAGAAATGAAGGTTAGCTGCTTTGGCTGAATGTATTTTTGTGCCCCACATACGAGGCACCAACCAGTATAGCATACCAAAAATCATAAACCCATTCCATCCTAATCCGCCAATATGTACATGGGCAATAATCCAATCGGTGAAGTGAGTTATGGCATTAAAGCTTTTTAACGAAAGCATAGGGCCTTCAAACGTTGCCATACCATAGGCGGTAATGGCTACCACAAAAAACTTCAATACTGCATCTTCTCTAACTCTATCCCAAGCTCCACGCAATGTCATAAGGCCATTAAGCATACCACCCCAGGAAGGTGCAATTAACATAAGCGAAAATACGGTGCCTAAAGTTTGTGCCCAGTTAGGTAATGACGTATAAAGTAAGTGGTGAGGACCAGCCCAGATGTATAAAAAAATGAGCGACCAAAAATGGATTATCGACAGTTTATAAGAGAAAACTGGCCTATTTGCTGCCTTAGGTAAATAATAATACATAATACCTAAGAATGGCGTGGTTAAGAAAAATGCTACTGCATTATGCCCATACCACCATTGTACGAGTGCATCTTGAACGCCTGCATACACAGAGTAACTTTTAAATAAAGATACTGGCAACGCCATAGAGTTAACAATATGAAGAACGGCAACTGTAACGAAAGTGGCTATATAAAACCAAATGGCTACATACATATGTCGCTCTCTTCGTTTTATAATCGTACCAATCATATTAATACCAAAAGCCACCCAAATAAGTGTAATAGCTATATCAATTGGCCACTCTAGCTCGGCATATTCTTTTGAAGTAGTATAACCTAAAGGCAATGTAATAGCAGCAGCAACTATAATTGCTTGCCACCCCCAAAAATGAATCCAGCTTAACATATCGTTAAACATTCTTGCTTTTAACAGGCGTTGCATAGAGTAGTAAATGCCCGCAAACATAGCATTGCCTACGAATGCAAAAATAATTGCATTCGTGTGTAAGGGTCGTAACCGACCAAATGTTAACCATGGGATATTAAAATTTGCTGCCGGATGGAATATCTGAGTGGCAATGGTTAAACCAACTAACATTCCAACAATTCCAAAAACTACGGTTGCTATGATAAAATATTTTACAATTTTATTGTCATAGCTAAACTTTTCAATACTCATAAGTTTATTTTATAGATTTACTGTATTAAGTTCAAGGGGCAAAAATAAAATTTATAATATTGTCAAAAACTGACCCATGTCATACTTCTTTAGAAGAATGCAATTTAAAAACTTCTATTCTAAGTTTACCGTTTCATAATTCAATGCTTGAAATTATTAATTTTTAATCTGAATTCTTAACTTTTTAGCAATTATTTAAATTAATGAATAAAAAAATCTTTTGGAAGATTCTACTACTGCTTTTGCTAAGTTGGCAGTCGGGCGTATGCCTAACCGCAGTTCCAAAAGATACTACAAAAACATTTAAACTTGGGTTTGTCCTGCCTGAGGGAGTTCATAAGTTAAGTGTTCCATTTGAGCTAAATAATAACCTTATTGTTATTAAAGTGCTTTTAAATAATGCTATCCCTCTCAAATTTATTTTAGATACGGGTGTAAGAACTACGGTACTTACTGAGAAAACATTTACTGATTTACTTAACCTCACGTATTCCAGAAAAATTACTATTCCTGGCGTAGGGGGCGAAAAGTCAATTGATGCCTATGTGACCAATAATGTTACGCTTGAAATTAGCGATATCATTGGCAGAGGACACGCTCTTATTGTACTTGAAAAGGACTTACTACAATTAAAAAACTACCTAGGGTCTAGTGTTCATGGAGTATTAGGATACGAATTGTTTAGTCGTTTTGTTATTGAAATTAATTATTCTGCAAAAACTGTAACTTTTAACAACCCTGATTATTACAAAGTAAAAAGAAGATTTAAATCTTATGATTTGAGCATAATAGATACGAAACCATATCTATTCGCCAACTTTACTCTTAAAAATTTTGACGTTTTTAAGGGAAAATTTATGGTTGATACTGGAGCAAGCCATTCCTTTCTTATTGATGCGACTACGGATTCTAACTATTACATCCCTAAGCCGTCCATTTATAGTCATTTAGGTAGGGGGCTTGGAGGAGAGCTATTTGGTTATATATCTCGTATAAGTGAGTTTTCAATACCCCCATATTCTTTTAAAGAAGTAATTACCACCTTTCCGGACTCGTTAAGTTATGAAACAAATAATGCCAAATCGTTAAGAAATGGCACAATAGGTGGAGGAATGCTTTCCAGGTTTACGGTGGTTTTCGACTACGTTCATGAAAAATTATACCTCAAAAAAAATAAATCTTATAAAAAACCCTTCGAATATAACTTAAGTGGGCTTGTTGTTAAAGCGACAGGAATGAAGCTAGACAATTATGAAATTGTTGAAGTTCGCAAAGGTTGTTCAGCAGAACGAGCAGGCATTAAAGCTGGAGATGAAATATTAATTGTAAACGGACATTACACAAAAGGTCTTAGGTTAGATGATGTCTTGGGCTTTATTAATGCAAAAGCAAGCAAATCTGTTCGAATGACAGTGCTTCGAAATGGTGAAAAGACAAAAATATCGTTTAAGCTTGAAAGGCAAGTCTAGCCCACTCTCAAAATACAAAAAAACATTTACTCATTTTTATAAATAAAAACATGAGCCTCACCATTTTGCATATAACCGCGATACATACCTAGCGTATTAAATTCCATAGCTATATTACCGCTTCTGTCAAGACAAATTACCCCTCCTGATCCACCTTTATCTACTAGTTTTTTCTGAATTACTTCTTTCGCTGATTCTTCTACTGAAATATTCAAATACTTCATTCGAGCAGCAATGTCGTAAGCAACAGCATTTCTAATAAAATATTCTCCATGCCCAGTAGCGGATACCCCACAACTAATATTTTCTGCAAAAGTTCCTGCTCCAATAATTGGAGAATCGCCAATTCTTCCATATCGTTTATTGGTCATCCCTCCAGTGGAAGTGCCTGCGGCCAAATTGCCGTCTTTATCTAAAGCTACTGCACCTACGGTTCCATATTTCCAATCTTGGTATTGCAATAAGTCACTTGTTTTATCTGCTTCCTTTTCAAGTGCTTTTTCTAAGGCTTTTTTTCTGCGTTCTGTGCCAAAATAAGAATTGTCTACCATTTCCAATCCTTGTTCTTCTGCAAATGTTTCTGCACCTGGCCCAGCCATCATTACGTGAGGCGAGTTGTTCATAACCTCCAATGCAGCCCTAATTGGGCTTTTAATAGTAGTAACACCTGCAACAGCACCTGCCTTGCCCGTATTGCCATCCATTACAGAGGCATCCAGTTCATTTCTGCCTTCGTGCGTATATACTGCGCCAATACCAGAATTGAAAAGTGGAGACTCCTCCATTACTTGGATGGCTGCAACTACTGCACTCATACTTGTTCCTCCCTCTTCCAAAATTGCATATCCTGTTTGTAAAGCTTCATCCAATTTTTTGCGGTACGCTTGTTCCTTCTCAGGAGTCATGTTTTTCTTTAAAATAGTACCCGCTCCTCCATGTATTACTAATGTGATAGAGCCAACTTTATTAGATTTTTCTGCTTTACTCTCAACTATTTGTTCCGTTTTTTCGTCTTTTATACAAGAAGTAAATAGAATAGAAACAATTAAAATGGGAACAATTCTTAGATATGCTTTCATAAAAGAGTATAGATAATTTTTTAGACTAGTAAATAAACAAAAAAAATAGGTTACTTTGATATGTGACTCGAAGTGATTTTCTTCGCATCATAAATAGTTGTTGGCACCTAACAAATTTGCCATAGCTAACTTTTTTAAATTTAAATTTGCGATTATGGGTAAGAACGAAGCAAAAACTAGGTATTCAGATGTTGAGTTAAAAGAATTTGAAGAGTTAATCAACTCTAAAATTGAAGCAGCAGAAAACGAATTAAAGATTCTTAAAAGTTCATTAAGTAAAAGTGGAGATTCAGGAACCGATGCTACTGCTGCTACTTCTAAAGTTTTAGAAGATGGGGCGGATACAGCTGAGAAAGAAAATTTGAATCAGTTGGCTGCCCGCCAACAAAAATTTATTGGCAGCCTTGAAAATGCCCGGATTCGAATAAAAAACGGCACTTATGGCATTTGTAGAGAAAGCGGGAAGCTAATTTCGAAAGAAAGGTTAAGAGCTGTACCTCATACTACACTTTCAATTGATGCTAAGCTAAACGAAAAGAAATAATTGAATTTCCTTCAAAATCATATTGAAGCGCTCATATTTTGCGCGCCTTCTCCTTTGAAGGAAGCAGAAATAAAAAACTGCTTAACAGAAATGTTTGAAGCCGAAGTGCCTGCAAAAGATGTTGCAAGTGCTATAATTGGCATTGAAGAAAAGTTTAAGCAAGATCAATTTTCTTTTGAATTAATCAGGTCTGGAGGAGGGTATCAATTTTTAACCAAACCTGCTTATCAAGCCAGTATTGGCATTATGCTCAAGCAGCAATCTAAAAGAAGGCTTTCTACTTCGGCCTTAGAAACCCTTTCAATAATTGCTTATAAACAGCCAGTTACTCGGTTAGATATGGAACAAATACGGGGCGTAAACTGTGATTATTCTGTAAACCGATTATTAGATAAAGGACTTATAGAAATTAAAGGAAAGGCAGAAACCATCGGTCGCCCAATTCTATATGGCACTTCGAGCCAGTTTATGGATTATTTTGGAATTAACGATATTGCAGAGCTACCCACACCTAAAGATTTTGCTCGCATTGATAACGAAATAGGAGAAGAAAAAGAGTAATAGAAAGTTCAAAGTTATGAGTTTGAAGTTCGGAGTTGAAAAACTTGAATCTTCTAGCTTCTAGCTTCTGACTTCCGTCTTCTATATCTTTGCATCATGGCAAAAGCACCAATCTCTCCACAAGAAGAACCCAAAGGAACGCGGTTAAATAAATTTATTGCAAATGCTGGAGTTTGCTCTCGAAGAGAGGCCGATAACCTCATTGCTGATGGCAAAATAAAAATAAATGGTAATCTCATAACCGAAATGGGACATAAAGTGTTCCCAAACGATAAGGTAGTGTATAACGGCAAGCAACTACAGGGGGAGAAATTAGTATATGTGCTACTAAATAAGCCTAGAGATTTTATCACGACCACAAACGATCCTCAGAACAGGAGAACTGTGATGGATTTGGTTAAAACGGCAGGTGATGAACGAATTTTTCCGGTAGGAAGATTGGATAGAAATACCACCGGGCTGCTTCTATTAACCAATGATGGTGATCTAACAAAGATTTTAAGTCACCCCTCGCACAATGTAAAAAAAATTTACAAAGCCACATTGGATAAACCTTTAACCAAGAAAGACTTTGAATCAATAAAAGCTGGTTTTACGCTAGACGATGGCCCTGTTGTTTTAGATGATATTGCTTATACTTCAGCTTCGGGTTTAGAAATTGGGGTGGAAATACACCTCGGTAGAAATCGCATTGTTAGAAGAATATTTGAGCACTTTGAGTATGAAGTAAAACACCTCGACCGTGTTGTATTTGCAGGTCTCACAAAAAAAGATCTGCCTCGTGGCAAATGGCGTTCTCTCTCTCCTAAAGAAATAGGTATCCTTAAAAAAAGGAAATAGTTCATTTTACGAACAGCTAGTTGTGCGTTTTCGTACAGCCAAAACTCACTTTATATCGTTTTGGAGCATTAGGGACATTGGTATGCTATTTGATTTAGGGTTTGCTGTTTAACTTGAATGCCTATGCCCAATGATGAACCAACCCTATAAACTAATCTTCGTTGCTTTCTTCTTCCTTCTAATATCATGTAAGGAGGAACCTCCTTTAATATTGAATGAAGGAGAAATGGTAAACGAAGTGCATAAAAATAACATAGGTGAAATCCTCTTTATGAACGACTGGATACCAATCGATAGTTTTTCTGAAAAGGATTTTAAAAATCACCTAGTACTTTCAAACACTTCTAATTTTGCGTTTAGAATGTTTTTAGGCAAAACATTAACCTATTATCTCCATCAATTAGAGCCAGATTTACCCGTTAGAGAGTTATGTGCTAAGGGGAATTTTCAATTAACTTTTTTCGTTGATAACACCGAAATTTATAAATACAACCTTCAAACTGGGGCTGGTTCCTGCGACTATAAAAATTCGGCAACTGCCTATGGTATTCCTTTAGTAAACAAAAATAATCCAGATCATTGGGGACGCTTTTTATGGGCAAAATTTATGAAAAAAGAAGGCGGTCAAGAAGCTCTTTCTGGTAATAGTCATCAATTAAAAATTGAGGTTCGGCCATACATTGAACATAATCAGTTTAAAGTGGGAGAAATAATTGCTCAGGGAGAAGTAACACTATCCACCGCTGAAAAAGAAGTAAATGAACCCCAAATAGCTATCCAACAGATACAACCAACAGATAAATGGGAGTTATCACATGCGGTTTATGATACCTCTATCATTAGACAACTAAATAAAAAAATAGCCCAAAACTATTTTAAGGATATCACCAGTGTTGTTATTATAAAAGAGGGCAAACTACTCCTTGAACAATATTTTAACGGAGCAGACAGAACCACTTTGCACGATACTCGTTCAGTTGGTAAAACCTTGGCTTCTACTATAATGGGAATTGCCATTGGAGAAGGCTTCCTAAAAGATGAAAGCCAAACCTTAGCTGACTTTTATGATTTAAATACGTACGAAAACTATGCTCTGACGAAAGAAAAGGTATCCATTAAGAGTTTATTAACGATGAGTTCTGGCATCGAAGGCTCAGACATGAACCCAGATTCACCAGGCAATGAAGAAAAGATGTACCCAACTTCTGATTGGGTAAAATTCGGGTTAGACCTACCCATGGATAATAGCAAAACGATAGGCAATGACTGGGATTATTTTACTGCTGGGGCTGTTATTTTGGGTGACATTATTAACAAATCTGTTCCAAACGGGTTAGAGAAATATGCAGATGCTAAGCTCTTTCAACCTTTAGGAATTACCAACTATACATGGCAATACACCCCTAGTAATGTGCCAAATACGGCTGGCGGATTTCAGATGAATAGCTTAGACAATGCACACTATGGGCAATTATACCTTAATAATGGCGTTTATAATGAGCAACAGCTAGTTCCTGCATCTTGGATAAAATCAAGCCTCACAAAGCAACTAGAGATTCCAAAAATGGATAACGAGTTTTACGGATACTTGCTATGGAATAAGGCGTATAATGTAAAAAACACCCCATACGAAACCTTTTACGCAAGTGGAAATGGAGGGAATAAAATCATGATTTTTAAGGATTTGAATGTTGTGGTTGTAATAACTGCAACAGCTTATGGACAGCCATATATGCACCTCCAAGTAGATGAAATTATGGAACAATACCTGCTCCCTGCTATCTTAAGAAGATAATTATTCCTTATCATCATCCTTTGGAGGCAAGGGTTTTGCCAGAAAACATTATGTTCAACTCAAATGGCAATTAATTTATAGTTATGAACAATCTCAAACAATTTTTTTGGTATTGCTCCGGTAGTAATACTCAACTTCTCGAAAAATGCCCCACAGATACCAGTAAATATGTAGGTATTGGTGCCAGTATTTTCTTTACTGGGCTGTTTGCTATGTTAGCCTCAGGCTATGCCATTTATACATTTACGGATAGCTATTTCGCTTCTACACTTATTGGAATTGTTTGGGGCTTAATGATCTTTAACTTAGATCGGTTTATAGTATCGAGCATGCGCAAAACGGGCAATAAGCGAAATGAGTTTTTTATGGCCTTGCCAAGAATTGTGTTAGCCGTTTTAATTTCAGTAGTAATTGCGAAGCCTTTGGAGCTTAAAATATTTGAAAAAGAGATTGAAACTGAACTTGTTGTTATTAATAATGAGCTTAAAGAGGAGCGCATAATCAAGCTCAAGACCTCCACTACACTTGAAATAACCGGCATCCA
>JAKISE010000030.1 GCA_021648745.1 Cyclobacteriaceae bacterium | reverse complement strand
TTTTGGATTCTGTATATCCCTTGTTCTGGGCTGTCTGACCGAAGGGAAGAGAGCACAGGACAAGGGACTTGTCCCCGAGCCGTTCGAGTCAATCTTTCCCGAAGGGAAGATTGACTCGAACGGTTTGAATATGGTGCGTTTGGCATTTTGAAACGCTTAATTTACAAACTACTACAAATTTTATTTATTACTAATACCTTCATATTTAGTACTATCTGCCAAATGCACTATATTTGTTGTTACCTGCTGGCATTCTTCGTTCAATCCTTTTAAAAGACATATCCCATTGTATTTGGAAGTATATTAATAATCAAGTTTATAATTATTGGAAACAGTAATGAGCCTGTTCTTTCTTTAACTAAGGCTAATACAAACCCCATTATTCCAGTGTAAATAAAAGGAATCCAATTCATTGAAATTTCAAAATCGCTCGTAACATTTAGCCCGTGCCAAAGCCCGAATAGAACTGCAGTAATAATGGCACCCATTCCAAAGTAAGTATTTCCAACTTTCATATTTTTAATAAAAACCATACTGAGAAGTGTTAATAAAATACCTCTAACTGCAATTTCTTCAATAATGGAAGGCATTGTTAATTGAAACATAATGTTTTCAATAGTTGATTTATACCTTCCTATAAAAACACAGTAAAGAACCATAATAAAGGTGATGACTAAAGTTGTTTTAAGTGCAAACTTTTTTGAGTCGCCTTTTTGCTTTAATGTAAACCCAAATTCTTTAAGTGAAACCTTTTTATAGGATAGTAAAAATATAGTGGCAAGTAAATAACTAAATATTTTTCCTGTCCAATTCATCTTTAGCCCCATAAAGTCTAAAAATTCAAAGTGAATTGGTAGAGCAGTAACTACATTGTCTAAAATTAAATAAAGTGCAAATACTATTAAATAGGGCTTTCCCCAGTGCTCCTTTTTTTTTCCTATTAGTAGCAACGGTAGAAGTAGAATAAAATAAACTATTGGTTCAATAAATATATCCATTTTGTCTTTTTTTGGCTGCTCATTGATAACACCAGTAACTGTATGGCGTTTAAAATTACAAATTTTTTGATAAGCGAGGTTGAGATATTCTTGATTCGGATACCAATTCAAAATATACATGAACCAAATTAATTCAAATAATTATTGGGATGACGGGCTATCTACAAGAAATGGGATTAGTATTTAACAGATGAGAATACTATTGAGTTTGCATTTTTTTTAGTTCATTTCTATGGTCTTCTGCACATTGCCAATAGAAAATTCTATCTTCCTGTTATTGCTAGTGATTACCACATATTCTTTATTGGGCATTAAATACGCTACAGAAGACTTGTCTATGATAAAGCAAGGAATTGCTTGCTCTTTAAAAACTTCATATTCTTTTGCCACATAAATTTTTTGATTTAGATTATTTGCTCCTTCAAATTTAATTTTTACTCTTTTTAACGTATTATAGAATATATTCTTCAATTCTTTAGACTTAGGATATTCTAACATTAGGTCTATCCCATATGTTTCTGATAAGTCTTTGTGTAGTTTGATTTTATCTAAATTAGGATTTTCATCCATATGTGCTTGAGAGATGGTTAGTGGATTAATGCCTGTTTTTTCTCTAAACCTTTCTGCCATCCATTTTGTTGTTGTATGCTCTTTTATGTGATCCCAACCCGCATGAACAAATATTTTAGCTTTAGGATTTTGCTTAATAAAATCTGCAAGGTGATTTGATTGACATTCTTCTCTATAGGTTATAAAATTAGATTCCCCAGAATCATCTTCATCATCATCTCTTATTTCGTATGGGATGAGTTCAAATCCCATTTCTAAAGCTGTCCGAATAAAATTTGCGTAGTTTGGTTCGTTTGAATAAGTTCCTGAAGATTTTATTGGAAACTTTCTGCTATTTAAATTTTTATCTTTTTCACTCAGCGTTTCTATTGCAAGATATCTGAACCCTAAATCAAATAAAGGTTCTAATAATATTTCAGAAAATACTCTATGCTTTTCGGTGCTGTGGTCTTCATTTATCATTACTACCTGATGATTGCGTGCTTCCAAAATGATCTTTCTATTAAATTATCATTTAACGTCTGAGTGTTTTTTGCATTATCCTGTGCATTGCAGGAACTATATATAGTTCCTATTAATATAAATATGTATTTTATTTTATTGAATTTTGATTGACTAAAACACCTATAATAAATTTCAGTAAGGAGTTAAAAGTACAAAATTATCAGAACCCTTGGAGGTAAACCTTTGATTTGGAACAAATCAGCATATAACAAAATTAGCGTTTAACAGATGAAAACGCTATTAAGTTTATTGGTTGTTAGCAACTTTATTTTTTCACCCATATTGTTTTAAAGTATTCACAAACAATTATCATATCATTTGCGGGTTTCTCATTATGTGGTTTCATTTCGCGAGAATAATAGTTCCAATGAACATCTTTCCAATACGCTAAGGATTTATCACCTTCTCCTTCCATTCTTGCAAATTCAGGTGTAATTTCATGATACCGCACTTTTTCAATTTTTGTCGTTTCAATTATTGCTTTCGCTTTTCCATTCCAATCTGTGATAATATTTATGTCGCCAATTTCAGGTAATTTTTCATTGTTTTTCTCATACCACCATAAAGATGCTGCTGTCGCCTGTTTATTTTTTTTAATCACAAGGTTGGCACAATCATTAGCATCATATTCATTGTCGCAAAAGTAAAATGGAATAGGTTGTTGTCGTGATTTGAAATCGCTATTTTCACTGATGAATTCTTGCCACATTTCATAAACAGAGTTGTCAATTTTCTTGGTCATTTTTGATTTCTGAATTTGAGAGGTTTCTTTTTATGTTTACAACTAAATGCTAATTTTCCCATTAAAACAATTATGTCATTTGTTTCTCTATATGTTTATTTTTTGTTGTTGCTAACGCTTAGGCTATGGTTAGTACGGGATTTCAAAAGGCTGAACTTTCGGTCTTGCACTTAGCAAAGTTTTAAATTTTTCGGACTTTGTTCAAGATACTTCACTTTGGGTTAAGCACCAAAATCCTTATTAACCTGAGTTCGACCTAAGGAATGCTGCCAGAAAAGAAGATAGTAGGTGAAATTTTGGAAATGAAAAGTGAAGAAATAATGGATTATTTCAAGAATTTTATTTCTAAAAGATTGCCTGCTAGATATTTTCCCTTTGGGCTTTAGTGAAATTTCCCTAAACTTCCTCAAATTTCTTTGAATTAACTCGTTAGTCCTGCATAAATTTGAGTTGTTTACGAAATTTTCACTTAAAGCTGACAGTATTCCTTAGGTCGAACTCAGGTTATTAACTATAGCCATTGTTAGGTGTAGGTTTTCTTATTCAGAATTATCATCTATTTTCTCTATTCGTTCAGACACTTTTCTTTCTATATTGATAAATGGGCTTTTCATTAAGTATAAAAAAGTTTGCTTTTTTTCCTCATCAAATTCTTTTAACCCGTAGTTCATTTTTTCTACAGGAAGCTCTTTAAAGGTTCCAAATATTCTGTCCCAAATTATAAAAATATCCGCAAAATTTGAGTCCGTATAATATTGCTCTTGATGATGATGAACTCTGTGATGATTTGGCATTACAAAAATTAGTCCCAATGTAGAGTTAATCCAATTCGGATAATTAAGGTTTGAATGTTCAAAAAAGAAAAATATATAAAGAATAAAATAGTATAAAGCCATTGCAATTACATCTGTCCCAAAAAGTGCAGCAGTCACAATATTTCCTGTTTGATAAATAAGAATTAATTCTAATGGGTGAAATCTAAAAACAGAAGATGAATCCATAGATGTGTCGCTATGATGCACTCTATGTAATCTCCAAAGTATAGGAACTTTATGAGATGCTCTATGAATCCAATAAGTAGTTACATCATACAAAGCAACACTTATCAATAGTTTAGCCCAAAACGGTAATTCTATTAGATATAAAAGTCCTATTTGGTTATTGTTCAACCAATCAATAGAATTTACTACAATTGTAATAAAAACGATATTTAATATTACCAATGTAATTTGAAACAAGATGTTTTGAAAAAGATGTTGCCCTCTTTTCTTAAAAACGAAAGGTGTTTTTAATACTTGTTCCAAAAAAAACAAAAGGAAAAGCAGTCCAATAACTATGTAATTCGGATTAATCTCTAATAATGTATTTAGTATTTCCATATCTTCCTTCTTATTAAAATTGATTAATTACGTACTGTGTCCAACTTACACCTAACAAATGTATAAACTAAGTTAACTGAAATTCTTTACATACATCCCATCGTTTTCCATTATGCTTAAGCAGCGCAAGTGAACTAGCCTCAAATTGAGCTTGAAAGTGCTCCTCTTTAAATCGCTCCCAAAGTGTGTAAAATTGTGGTTTCTTTAAATCACGAAAGGCAATAGTAATATGAGGATGAAAACCTCTTAAATCCTTTAGGAAATGTAGCTTTAATTCTTGCCGAGCCATTTTCACGACTTCGTTTTTTGCCCTAGTAAGGGTGTCGCTGTTCTTTACATCTACATAAACAACTCTAGGTTCAAAGCAATTATAATTAAGTAGCTCAATGTTAAATGGAGCAATTGAATAGGCCAGTTTATCTAGACTTTCAAAGAGCAAAGGTTCTTTTTCAGGCTTCCATTTAAAAGGCATAAGCAAGGTAATATGAGCAGGTGAGCGCAAGGCTCCTTTGGAGCCTACTGCCTCAAACACCCCTTGTTTTAGCTCCATTAATTTACTCTGGAGGGGTTCCTTAGGAATAATGGCAATAAAGTAGAGCGAATGATTACCTTTTTCTGATTTCACGAGGTAAAATTAGCCTAAACTAAGTTTATTGCAGTCAGCTAATGACTATACTGAGAAGTTGGATTTGGTTAATAGAAAAAATCCTAACTAGTATTAATTAGTGCCCGTCTATAAACTCAATGTCTAATCCAGAAATTTCACTAGCAAGGCTTGTAAAATTTAAAAAAGCGGAGTTTTCTTTCGGAAATGAGTGCTTTTAAATGAGCGTAACGCAGTTAAAAGACTTTAAGGACAGGCCGAATATCCATACCAAAAGGCACTAGCGATAGGTAAGCCAATTTTAAATGCTGCTGCGCAAAAGGGATACCGATTATAGTTATGGCAAATAGTAAGGCTAATACTAAATGAACTATTGCTAATTCTATTCCAGCAAATAATATCCAAATTACATTCATTATAATGTATAAGCAGCCACCTGAACGCTGCCCTTGCACGGCCTCCTTGCCAAAAGGCATTAATGCTAAGCCTGCCATTTTAAGCGTTTGAATGCCGAAAGGAATTCCCACGATTGTAATCATTAAAATGAGGCTGCCAAAGAGGTAGATCAAAAAGACAAAAAACCCTCCAAGTACTATCCAAAGTACATTTCCAATGGTATTCATATTGTTGCTATTTAGTTTGAGTGACCTTAGTGTACCAATCACAAAATTGGTTCACTGGGCGTTTTATTCGCTGAGTTGCCCTATGGTCAATCCAACGTAGAGTTGTAGGAAAATGTTTCTAAAAACAACGGCATTCCCCACCGAACCTCCTGAGGTATTAGTAAATCCAAAACCTCCTCTGACTCCATAATGCCCAAAATCAGTGTCCTTTCCTCCTCCAATTAAGCCTGTAAAATCAAAGCGTTTTACATTGTCAACAACATTCTGTTTAAAACCATCATCATAGAAATTGGCAGAAAGTAAGTACCCAAACTGAGGGCCTATTTCAAAATACACATCGTTGCTATTATAGAATTTTACTAGGAATGGAACGTTTAAATAATTATAGGCTAAATACCTTCTACTAATGTTAGTTGCACGAGCTCCTTGCATGGAATAATGCAATTCTGCAATAACTCCAAATCGTTGTTCCACGCGTTGTTGATAGTAAAACCCAGCATGTGCCCTAAGTTGTGGGCTGTTACCAGAATCAAATCCCCCTAAGGTAGTAATGTTTGCACCACCTTTTGCCCCCCATGTTATTTGGCTAAATGCCAATAATGGAAATAGAAACATAACAACAAAGACTAATTTTTTCATATTGAAGTTGATAAATTCTTTTAAAGATAAATAATAAGATTTGGATGACAAGAAACCATTAGAAACAACGAGCAACAAGTAACCTAAATCACAAAAATTTTCATAATCTAGTGTACATTTGCAATTGAAATCAGCCTTTTTAGTTATGCTAGAAGAACACTTTGCCAAGTTTAGAAGAAAAATAGTAGGAGAAAACAAAACATTTGAAAGCCCTTATGGGGAAAAGCAAATAATCTATTCCGATTGGACGGCTAGCGGAAGAATCTACGGGCCGGTTGAAGACAAATTGAGTGAAAAATTTTACCCAATGGTGGGTAATACTCACACTGAAACCAATGTTACAGGCTCTTCAATGACTGTTGCCTACCACAAAGCAATGAGTATTGTTAAAAATCACGTTAACGCATCGGCTGAGGATGTAATGATTTCTTCTAATTCTGGAATGACGGGCGTTGTTAATAAATTTCAGCGCATATTAGGACTTAAAGTGTACGAAAAGCACCGTGATTTTATTAAAGTAGCTGAAGAAGATCGCCCGATTGTGTTTGTTACACATATGGAACACCACTCAAATCAAACTTCTTGGTTAGAAACGTTAGCTGATGTTGAAATTATTAAGCCAAATAAAGAAGGTTATGTTGATTTAAATAGTTTTGCAGGTTTGTTAGAAAAGTACAAAAATCGTAAAACTAAATATGCGGCTGTTACTTCATGTTCAAATGTAACTGGCATTATAACTCCATATTTTGAAATTGCAGAAATGATACACAAGGCAGGCGGCTATTGTTTTGTAGATTTTGCTTGTTCTGCCCCTTACATAGACATTAATATGCACCCCGAAAAAAAGGAGCGGTATTTAGATGCTATATTCTTTTCTCCACATAAATTTTTGGGTGGCCCTGGTACAGCAGGAGTGCTTATTTTTAATAAAGACCTTTATAATAACGATGTGCCAGATAACCCCGGTGGAGGAACGGTTGATTGGACCAACCCATGGGGTTTACATAAATATTTGGACGATATCGAAATGAGAGAGGATGGAGGAACACCGGCCTTTTTGCAAACCATTAAAACGGCTCTTTGTGTAAAAGTAAAAGAGGAAATGGGCACTGATAAGATTAAGGCTCGAGAGGAAGAACAAATCGATTTAATTTGGGATCGAATGAAGGCCATTTCTGGCTTACATATTTTGGCTGATAATTTTAAAGATCGATTAGGTGTACTTTCATTTTACATTGATAAATTGCATTATAATTTAGGCGTAAGGTTGCTAAATGACCGTTTTGGCATTCAAATGCGTGGTGGTTGCTCTTGTGCAGGCACCTATGGTCATTTTTTATTACATGTTGATGAAGAAACCTCTAATGCCATTACTTCGGCTGTGACCCACGGAGATATGACCAATAAGCCAGGTTGGATTAGGATGTCAATCCACCCAACTATGAGCAATTCGGAGCTTGAATTTATTGTAGATGGGTTGGAAGAGCTTGCAGCCAATTTTGAGGAATGGGGCAATGACTACGTGTACGACCTGCATACCAATGAGTTTAAGTATAAAGAAGGTGATTTTGATCTTCAGCAAAAAGGGAAAGTAGAAGCTTGGTTTGAAGGAAGCATGGTTTAACTCTTCTTTCACTATGTTTAAGATGTTGAACTAAATTCAACATGACATTTTCATCTTTTGGTTACCCTGTCCCGGTAGCTTTCAGGATTTAATTAACTACAGGGTTAGATTCCTTTTATTCCTATACTTGTATCTATGGATGCCAAAACTATTAACCTGAGTTCGACCTAAGGAATGCTGCCAGAAAATAAGATAGTAGGTGAGATTTTGGAAATAAAAAGTGAAAAAATAATGGATTATTTTAAGATTTTTATTACTAAAAGATTGCCTGCTAGATATTTTCCCTTGGGCTTTAGTGAAATTTCCCTAAACTTCCTCAAATTTATTTGAATTAACTCGTTAGTCCTACATAAATTTGAGTCGTTTATGAAATTTTCACTTAAAGCTGACAGTATTCCTTAGGTCGAACTCAGGTTATTAGCCTCTACTTGATGGTTGTTCTTTATATTGCAGCAGGTGTAAATCATTTTACAAATACAAAGTGTATATGCGCATTATGCCGCAATACATCCCTTTTCATAAACCAATAGTGCTTATTAGTGGTGTTGTATAAATTCTACTTGGAATATTTTTACTGATTCCTACATTATCTTCTTATGCTGCTTGGGGAATCATTGGATTGCTAATTGCTGTATTTCCTGCTAATATTCACCACCTTACTTCTTCCGCCAAAGTGAAAGGAGTTGGAAAAGTAGTACTCGTTTTGAGGTTGCCATTACAGGGCGTATTGGTACACCTATCTCTAACTGAGTTTTTTTATCAACAATCCTAACCTACCTTTGGCTTATAATAAAACCAACTTAATATGAATATTCAAATTTTATTTTTAGGACTTACCGCAGTTACTTTTTCTTGCGGAACTTCAACTACCGAAAACACAGAGGGAGAAACTATTGCTGTAGAAACAGTTGCAGTAACTACTGAAGTTGCTGCGATAGATACGGTTTCTGCCAATTATATGTTACTTAAAAATCAGTGCCTCATTTGTCATGGTGGAGCTCCGAGTCACGATGAGCTTATTGCACCTCCAATGGCTGCAATAAAATGGAGATACTCTAAGCAATTCGATAATAAAGAAGATTTTGTTAATGGAATCGTTGCTTGGGGAGTTGATCCAAAAGAAGAAGAGGCTTTGATGAAAGGGGCAGTAAAAAGGTTTAAAGTAATGCCAAAACTAGCAACTAGCGAAGAAGACTTACGTGTGATTGCTGAATTTGTATATGACAACGAATTACAAGAGCCTGAATGGTTTGCAGAACATTTTAAAAAAATGCACGGAGAAGGTGGTAAAGGAATGGGAATGAAAAAGAACCAAAACTAGAAATTTGGAGATAGTACATATTAACCTTCATAAGGTATGAATGCTATCTTTATTTTTGGATTACTCATTATTACAGCCCTTATTTTAGGCAAAATAGTTAGCTATATTGGTCTTCCTAAAATAACGGGCTATTTATTTGCGGGAATTTTATTAGACCCAAATATATCAGGTTTAATCACTCCAAATTTTCCTAACCTCACCAACGACATATCCAACTTCTGCTTGGCGTTTATCACGTTTGAAGTTGGGAGTACGCTTTACTTGCCAAAGCTAAAAGCGCAAGGAAAGGCATTGGGTTTAATGACTATTTTAGAAGCCTTATTGGCTTTTGCCTTTGTATTTGGGGGTATTTATTTGGCCAGTACTTTTCTGCTACCAGCTAATTTATTAGCTTTTGCTTTTCCGTTTAGCTTATTAATAGCCACCTTGGCTAGCCCAACAGACCCTTCTGCTACCTTGGCAATAGCACATCAATACAAGGCCAAAGGGCCAGTATCTTCCACCATAATGGGGATTGCTGCTTTTGATGATGCCGTGGGATTATTATTATTTTCAATAGGCCTTGGTTTAGCTAAGTCAAGCACTGGAGCTGATGGCTCCGTTATGTCAGGAGTAGTTGATTCTTTACTCGAAATAGGAGGAGCTTTGCTAGTTGGCATAGCCATTGGTGTAATCTTTAATTTTGTATATAAGTTTTTAAAATCAACTTCCAAAGGAGGAGTAAATGCTATTTTATTAGGATTAATAGCGTTTAGTTATGGAGTAAGTAGTTGGCTGAAATTTGATTCACTTATCACTACGATGACGCTTGGTTTTATGGTTACTAATTTTAATTTGAAAAGCAATGAGATATCAGAGACCTTAGAAACCTATACCGAGGAAATAATTTTTATTCTTTTCTTCGTCCTTAGTGGCCTTCACCTCAATTTAGCAGGGTTTACGGATGCCATTCCATTTATTATTGTATTTGTAATTTTTAGATCACTTGGTAAATATACAGGTGTAATGACAGGTGCAATGCTAAGCAATCAACCTAGTTCGATTAAAAAATATGTGGTTGGAGGGCTAATCCCTCAAGGTGGAATTGTGGTCGGTTTAGCCTTATTTATTCAACAAATAGAAGCTTTTAATGCCTTTGGTGGATTAATGCTTAACATTATAATGGGTACCACCATTTTACACGAAATTTTTGGACCTATTATCGCTAAAGCAAGTTTACGCAAAGCTGGGGAAATTAAATAGGCATGGCTAATTCGTTTCGATTGTTTCTTTTGGGTTTGATCGAAATTAAACCCGAATTATGCGATAGGGTTCGTGATGAGGCTTTAAGTCACAATAAATCAGGCAGTTTGGATTCGAAAGCATAGCACTGCTATGGTGAGAACACAAACAAAGCAAAGCGACTGATTTGAAGTGAGTTAAAGGCCTAATAGAAATTCTATTGCATATTTCGGGTTAAAAGTCGATTGGCTCATTACAAACATTCCGCTTAGTAATAGCACTGAAGTAAAAATAAATTTAAGCATTTTTTAAGTTGTCAATTTGGAGGTTAGGCAACCTAAAGAGAGAAAGGTTTAAAAGTTTTTGGTTAAAATGTTAGTTCTCAATAAACTTTTGATAATCGGGTCGGGGAAGCATATAATAGACAACATCTGGGCGTTTGCTATTAAACCACATATTATATCGTGCTACAATTTGCTGGTAATTAAGAAATTTATATCCTTCCTCAGCATCTCTCACCTTTGTGTTTAATTCAGAGTAATCAAAAATCATCGAACTCATATTAAGTCCAAAGTTGATCGCAAGCCTACCAACTGAAAAAGCTTTTAATGAAATTGTATTGGTAACTAAACGATTTACAGAATAATATTCAGGTCGATCGTAAGGAATATTCGGTTGCAAAACAATACTTTCTCTAATGGCGCCTTCACGAACTACCATTACCCACCGGTTGCTATCTCCTTCAAAAAACTCACGTACATACAAGCGGTCATTCACAAAAAAACCAGCCAGTTTACTCTTAATAAATAGTTTTTCTTTATTTTTTTTATGGTAGGTAATTAAGGGCAGCTGACCATCAAAGAGCATATAGGGCTCTTCATACTTAATCTTTACATCTTCTTTTTTGCCATTATTAAAAATAATAAAGCCTTCCATTGGCTGGTCATATTTTTCAATAGTAACATATCTCTTATATGCTTCTTTATTTATATTTTGCGCAAAGGCAACTGAGCAAATAAAAACAAGAATAAGACCAGTAAGAAAGTATTTCATTAGGTGTATATTAGGCTAAAGTACAAATAGCAAACCATTTATAGTATCAGTTTAGCTTTTTCAAATCAATTATCTAAAAGTAAATATAAAAAACGAAGAACAAAATAGTTGCTCTTAACAAATAATTAGTTCAATCCAAAAGACAAATACATATACACTTGAGTTTTTACCTCTTACATCTCCTATTATCCCAAAAAACAATATTCTCGTAAATATTCATTTCTATTCTTTATAATTGCGGTTTAAAATAAATTACGATTTACAAGATGGTTGAACAACAAGAACTTGATCAAGAAAAAATTGCTGCTCTGCAGGACAAGATAAATAACGTATTTACTGAAATTGGTAAAGTGGTAGTTGGGCAAGAACATATGATCAACCGACTTTTGGTTGGCCTATTCTCCAATGGGCACATTTTATTAGAAGGTGTACCAGGGATCGCTAAAACCCTAACTGTTAGCACACTCGCTAAAGTATTGCATTTAGATTTTCAAAGAATACAGTTTACTCCCGATTTATTACCTGCAGATTTAGTGGGTACAATGATTTATAACCAAAAAGAGGCAAGTTTTGAAGTAAAGAAAGGACCAGTGTTTGCTAACTTAATTTTGGCAGATGAAGTAAATAGGTCTCCTGCCAAGGTACAATCAGCCTTGTTAGAATCGATGCAAGAAAAGCAAGTGACTATTGGTGAAACAACCTATCAGCTAGATAGACCCTTCCTTGTGCTTGCTACTCAAAACCCGGTGGATCAAGAGGGAACATATCCTTTGCCCGAAGCACAAATTGACCGGTTTATGATGAAAGTTCATGTAGATTACCCGAGTAAATCCGAAGAACTGGAAGTTATGCGCAGGATGTCGAACCTTACTTTTAGTTCAGAGGTTGATACTATCTTAACCAAAGAAGACATTTTTGAGATACGTGAGGCGGTAAACCAAGTTAACCTAAACGAGTCTATAGAAAATTATATTATTGAACTGGTGTATGCTACAAGAGAACCTGCAACGTATGGATTAGATCATGAAGCTCAGTACATTCAGTTTGGTGCATCACCTAGGGCTAGCATAAATATGAATTTGGCGGCTAAAGTTGTGGCTTTCTTTAATAAGCGTAATTATGTATTACCCGAAGATGTAAAAGAAGTGGCTCCAGACATTTTAAACCACCGAATTATACTTAATTATGAGGCTGAAGCCGATGGCGTTACCACTCATGATATTATTGAGGCTATTTTGCATAAAGTGCCAATTAGCAACTAGGTCTTAACGCATTAATTCGGGTTCTTTGGAGTGCACACAACATCAGAAATAACTACTCCATCTTCTAATGTAATAACGCGTTTTGCTTTATCTATCACTCGTTGATCGTGGGTAGAAAAAACAAAGGTTGCATTTTCTTCTGCATTCATTCTAGCCATTATATCAAGCAAGGTAGCAGTAGATTTTGAGTCTAAATTAGCGGTAGGTTCATCTGCTAAAATTACTTTGGGTTTAGAAGCCAATGCCCTTGCGACAGCTACCCTTTGCTGCTGCCCTCCCGATAATTCTGAAGGCCGTTGGTCTGCCTTATCGGCAATGCCCATTTGATTTAGCAAGTCCATCGCTCGGTCGTCTCTTGTTTTTTTGTCCTTCTTCTGAAGCAGCATGATAAACTCCACGTTTTCCTTATTAGTAAGTACAGGAATTAAATTGTAGGCCTGAAAAACAAAGCCAATATTTTGTAGTCGAAAGTCAATTAGTTTCCCATCCGACATATCTGTAATGTTAATGTCTGCAACTTCTACACGACCTTCCGTAGGATGATCTAAACCTCCTAAAATATTAAGTAATGTGGTTTTCCCACAACCAGAAGGCCCTACAATGGCTGTAAACTCTCCTTTTTCGATGGTTAGGTTTACACCATTTAAAGCGTGTACAGGAACCTTTGTTTGGTTATAGGTCTTTGTTACATTTTCTGTTTTTATAACACTCATTTTACTGTCTTTTTATACTGCAACAAAGCCTCCAAGGCACTAAGTTTCACGAATATAATTTCGTAACTCATTTAATTTGGATGTTTGGTTGGCATAGGTTCATTTTTTTAATAATTATAATTTATGCAACGCTTCTACTGGGTTTAACTTTACTGCTTTCCAAGCTGGGTAAAGTGCCCCAATTATGGCGGTAACAAATACACTTATTGTCACAATAACATATACATTATCATCTAAGTATGGGTATAAAATGGAGGAATAACCAAAAGATTCAAGTCCTTCAGAATAATTGGTAAGATCAACACCCGCATGACTATAATAGCTAATGGTTAACCAACCGATTAGTAAGCCTAATGGAGCCGCTACAACACCTAGAAAAACTGTTTCAATCAAAATCATAAGATATACTTTTACTCGATTCATCCCCACTGCCATAAGCATTCCTAGTTCTCTAAAGCGTTCCAACACTGCCATAAGCATTGTATTTATAATGCCAAATACAAGGGCTGACATAATAATAACCATTAGAACGTACAGCATTTGCGAGTATATAGATTGCATAAAAGCAAGCTCGGGTGCAATTTCTCTCCATGTTTCAATTTTATCCTCTTTATACAACTCTTCATATTTAGAAATAATGCTGGCTTCACTAACCTGTGGTTGTGCTAATATTCCTATTTCGTGCACTTGGTTACCAATGCCTGATATTTTTGCTAGGTCTTCTTGCCTTACAAAAGCATATAGTTCGTTTATTTTAAGAGAAGAACTTTTAACAATGCCCACAATTCGAAAAGCCCCAGAGGTTATCATTCCCTCATTATTGGTAAACGTAACCACTACTTTAGAACGAACTTTTACTTTTAACTCTTCCGCTAATTTAGATCCAATAACTATTGGGTTTCGTTTAATTCCTTCAAAATACGCCCCATCTTTAATGAGTGAGTTCAATTGGGTAACTTTTACTTCGTTTTCTACATCTATCCCACGTATTTGCACACCTGTTGCTTTTTTTGGCGAAGCAATCATTCCGTTAATAATGGTGCGTGTGGTAGTTGCTTTTATTTCTGGCCATTTCCGTAATGTTGCTGCTTTTTTAGCTCCATTTGGAATGTAAAATTTAATATCAAAATCTTTTTTAAATACAGGGTTGTGTACCTGTGCATTAGATATATCGTGGTTGATAATATCGGCCATGTAGCTAACCATAAAGCCGTTCATAAAGCCTGTGGCTACTAATAATGCCCAAACCCCAAGCACAATAGAGCCTATAACCACAAAGCTTCTTGCTCTGCTCCTCCAAATGTTTTTCCAAGCTATTTTAATAATCATAATTTTTTAATGTTCAATTGTCAATGTGTAATTAATTTTTTAATGAACAATGTGTAATTATCAATTTTAAAACAAGTTGCCAATTACTAATTGTACATTGTTAATCATTTACGCTTCTCTCATTGCTTCCACAGGTTTTAATCGTTGAATTACATAAATTGGGTAAAACCCAAGTACGATAGCCATAAAAAAGATAGCCCATGCTTGGTTGTAAAATAAGCTCGCTTGAAGCGAAAAGAAATAGCCCGCTTCTATTCCAAAGTTTTCAATGGCAGCAGCAGCTTCTCCTGTGAGCATAATTGGGTTATTATGATAGTATATTAGAAATGGAAGGCTAATTCCGATTCCTGCCAACACTCCAATAGTGGCCATCATGGCCATTTCTAGTACAATAATCCATTGCATAATTATGCGCTTCATTCCTACTGACATCATCACCCCGAATTCGTACATTCGTTCGGCCGTCATCATCATAAATGTACCAAACATGCCAAAACCTATCACTGAATAAAGAATCCACAACATAATACGTCCACTCACATTGTCAATTTCAATACCTTGTACTAAATCAGGCATTAAGTCGCGCCAGCCCATAATTTCTAGCTTCTCAGTATCTACCTCGCTACTAATTTCTGTAACAATTCGATCTACCATCTGTACTTTGTCAACCACCAAAGCAATGCTTGTTAGTCTTCCATCTACATCAAATAACCATTGGGCTTCTTTTAAAGGCATATATACCGTTTGATTATTTTGATCGGGGACAGGAAATTTAACAATGCCTTTGATTGGATAAATACCGGCTGCATTAGAGCCATGATAGCCCTGACCGATCATTACCAAAGAGTCACCAACACCCACTTTTAAATATTCTGCCAAGCCTTCAGCAACCAACACAGACTTATCATTGGTCTTAAGGAATTCACCGTCAACTAATTTGTTTTTTAACCTAGTGAGTGCATTCTCTTTATTAGGGTCAATCCCCATAACCAAAGAGCCCTTTGTTTTAATGCCAAAGGAAGCTAGCACAAATGATTCAACCCTTGGTACAGCAACATTAACACCTTTAATTGATTCTATTTTTTCTATAAGCACCTGATCTTGCACCATGCTATTATCAATTGTCTTTTCATTCCAATAGCCATTTTGGTGCACTTGGATATAGCCTGTGTAAAACCCAGCCGCGTTTTCTATCATGCGTTCGTAGGAACCCAACTGCATAGACCGCATAAAACTTGCTAAGAATACAGCAAATGTGATGGAGGCAATCGTGATAATGCTCCTTCGTTTATTCCGCCAAATGTTTCGCCAGGCTAAAATTATGTACATAATTTTTAATGTTCAGTTTTCAATTAATAATGTGTAATTATCAATGTTCAGTTTTCAATTATCTAATTAGGCTCCATTTGCTCTGGAGTTTCTAATAATGACAAACAATATTTTTATAAGCTCTTCACTTTGGTTTATTAATGGGTTTGCCAATTCGGTGGATAATGATTCTGAATCTTTTAACAACCTTAACCAATAATTAGATTCTCTAGCTTCTTTATGTGAAATGGACATTTTATACGTAAAGTCTTTTTTAGTAAAACCACCTATCGCTTCTTCCACATTTGCTCCAACTGATGTCCCACTTCTTAATAATTGTTTTAATAACACAGTAGAAACAAAATCTTTTTGTATCGTTTTCGTAAGCTTTATTACATCTAATGCGAATTGATACGATTTAACCTGAATAACATTCTCCTTTCCCATTGCAGTTGTTTTGTTTAATTGAACATTCTTAATTAATCATTGAACATTGTTTTATCTAATTCTTTTCATATTTTGCAACGAGAAAAACGACTCTTTAATATCTAAATCAAATTCCATTTGCAAATAATCTATGATTGTTTTGTTTTCAGGTTCATCTGCAGGAATCATCTCTAAATGGGTAGGAATTATTCTATCTCCCATTTTTTTTATGTTTGACAACAGCATGGTATTTACCAGATAGTCATCCTCGTCATAATATTTAACTAGTAACTGGTTGAAATCTTTCTTTTCTATATATACCAACACTTTGCCCCATACCACAGCAGCTTCCTCATGTGGAATCATATTAATTTTATAACACTCCATTCCATTAATCACCGTGTCTTGTTCAAAGGTTTGGGTATAATCATTTACTACAGACGACTGTTTTACAAGATCGTCATTCGTAAAGTCTGAACCCATCCAGGATTGTAGCATCATAGAAGGAGGGAGTTTTACCACACGATCAATGGAAGGTTGCCAGTTCCACATTTCATTTTTTCGCTTCAAAAAAGCAGACCCTTTATCTCGAGCTGGAGCTGTGATTAAAATCAAGCTATAATCTCTGCCTAAGGCCCACCCTTTCATTGTCACTTCCCTTTTCCAATCAGGTCGAACAATGGTCATTTTCATAACCGATTTATTAGACGTGCCTTGCATTTTGTCATCCGCCTTTTTAATTATTTCTTTGGCAGTTTGTGCCCACGAAGTGGAAACAAAACCTAGAACAAGGAACCCAATTAATGTTAGTATTCTCATGTTATTCACAGTATTTCTTAATTAAATATTCTTCCATTTCATTCAAGGGGTAATCCTCTCTTACCATTAATGATTGAATGCCCATACCATCAAAAAGAGCCGCAATAATTCGGGCTTCTCCCAAGGGGTTCGGGTAATCCATTTGAGTTAATAGGCCTTGTAATAAACCTACATATTCATTTAGCTTTTGAGTAACAATATTGTGGACAAAATCAAATTTGTCTATTTTAAAAGTAAGCTCTGTAATTATCCTCCAATGATCATGATGCTCTCTCATCTCTATAAAAAACCACTGAAATACGTTTTTTAGCATCACTTTTGGGTTGGCATCCATAAGTTTACCAATTACGGAATCAGCTTCGCTCATTGCACTCATTACTAGCGCTTCAACTAATGCCTCTTTGCTTGCAAAATAATTATATAGCAGCCCTTTTGAAACCCCAGCTTCTTTGGCAATCATAGCAACGCTGGTGCTATCGTAGCCATTTTTAGCAATTAATTTAAAAGCAGCTTCCATTATTTTAAGCTTGCTTTCAGCTCTTATTTGCTCGTTTTGAATCGATGTTTTTGGACTCATTATTAGTTTATGACTGAACGGTCGGTCAAAGATAATTAATAAAAAACAATCACCAAGAAAAGTGATTGCTTTCTTACAAGTCTGAATTTAACCTGTGCTGCTAAAATTTAACCAAATCTTGGTTATTTATACGTCACATTATAACTAACTAGCACTTTTTCGTCTTGTTTTGAAAAGATAATCATCGTGTTTGCTTCACCTTTCGAATATACCGTAGTAGATTCATTGCCAGACCCCATGGTCATATTGCTTTCCCATCCTTTTGATTCCATTCCCTTTTTAATATCTTTAACAAGATTGGATAAGTCATCTGTTAAATACATCTGAAAAGTTACGATCGACCCTTCGTTGGTTTTAATTATACCAACAGATTCAATCTCCCCATCAATAACATATACATCTGAAGGAAAGTCATCTGGAAGCTCTGTTTCGCTACCTCCAAAGATAAATTCTTCCCCATCTTTACCTTTTATAGTGATTTTACCATCTTCGCCATCTGAATCAATTTCTATATCTGTTCCGGTAAGGCTACCCAAAATACCTTCGGCAACTTTTTCCTCTGCTCTTTCCTTAATAGACTCACCTCCACATGCTTGTAGCCCAATAATAATTAGGCCAACCATAAAAAAATGTACTGTTTTCATATCTGATGTTTTAAAGTTAAACTTAACAAATTTACGTATAAATCTTATTCCTAAATCTTCAAAAACGATTTAATATAAGGGAAATCACAGTTATCCGAAACTTTCGTTCCAATATATAAATACACTTCACTCAAAATTATTCTATGGTATTATACTTTGTCCAATCATCTCATTATGAATGATTTACAAATAACTAATAGTTTAATACACCGATTATTGGTGTTCAATTTATTCTGCAATTCTACATTTATGATTTATTACTTCCAATTAATACTTACCCTCATTACCTTTGAGTCTTAATGTACCTAAATTTAGCAAATAACGCACGTATTTCAGCAGCTACTCCCGTAGCAGCAGCGTATGCATTTAGGCCAGCCAACGCCAGGCCCTAAGGGTCATTATATTTTATTGCGGAGCTATGTGCTCTGCCTACATCACCACTTCTTATTTCTTTTTAAATCGTTTCTAACGGTTAACCATTAATTAATATCCTGTTTTATGGATTTTGAAATTATTGTGGCTACGGCCAATCATACTAAGTATGCCTCTGCTATTAGTGCTATGATTAGTGAAGCTTCTCGTAAAAGAGGGACGGGTATTGCTAATAGAACAACAGCTTATATTGAGCAAAAAATGCAAGACAAGCACGCCATTCTGGCCTTGTATAAAGGAACTGTTGCAGGATTTTGCTATATCGAAACCTGGAGCCATCATAAGTATGTGGCTAATTCAGGGCTCATTGTGGCCGATCATTTTCAGCATAAAGGGTTGGCCGCTAAAATAAAAACAAAGGCCTTTGGGCTTTCTAAAAGCTTATACCCCGATTCTAAGCTTTTCGGAATAACCACGAGCTTGCCTGTAATGAAAATCAATTCGGCCTTGGGTTATAAACCTGTAACTTTTTCGGAACTAACTGATGATAAAGACTTTTGGAAAGGATGCCAAGGCTGCAAGAACATTGACATTCTAAAACGAAACGACCATAAAATGTGCCTTTGCACAGGGATGCTTTATAAACCAAATGGCGAAATTAAGATGACTCCCCTACCCAAAAAGAAGCGATGGGAACAGTTTAAATCATTTTTTACAGAGCGAGCAAAACGCTTAAAGAAACTTAAGATTAAATAATATGAGCAATAAAGTAATACTAGCATTTAGTGGTGGGTTAGACACCTCGTATTGTGTAAAATACCTCGCCAACGACCGCAACTTAGAAGTGCATGCTGTATTGGTTAATACGGGAGGGTTCTCTAGCTCAGAATTAAAAGAGGTAGAGGAAAAGGCAATAAGTTTAGGGGTTTCTTCTTTTATTGCCCTCAGTAAAGTAGAAGAGTATTACCATAAAGTAATTAAATATTTAATTTTTGGCAATGTGCTTAAAAACAACACCTATCCTCTTTCGGTAAGTGCTGAGCGTACTGTGCAAGCGGTGGCTATTGCCGAATATGCGAACAAGCTGGGAGCCAGGTATATTGCCCACGGCAGCACTGGAGCCGGTAACGACCAAGTGCGTTTCGATTTAGTTTTTCAAACCCTTGCACCCAACTGTGATATTTTAACGCCAATCCGCGATCTTCAATTATCACGTGAGCAGGAAATTGATTATTTAAATTCTTGTGGTGTGGAAGCTTCCTGGGAAAAATCGAAGTACTCTATTAATAAAGGATTATGGGGAACGAGTGTTGGAGGCGTTGAAACCTTAACTTCTAATACACCATTGCCGGAAGAAGCGTGGCCTTCCCAATTAGAGGAAAACGGAAGTGAGCAAATATCTATTGAGTTTGAAAAAGGAGAACCGATTGGAATTAATGGTAAAATCTTGGGTGCTGTTAAAACAATCGAGGCCTTAAATGCGCTTGGTGGCAGCTATGCTATTGGTCGAGATATTCATATTGGCGATACCATTATTGGCATTAAAGGGCGAGTGGGCTTTGAAGCTCCCGGGGCGTTAATGATAATAAAAGCACATCATAGCCTTGAAAAACATACGCTAAGCAAATGGCAGCTTAATTATAAAGAACAGTTAAGCAGTTGGTATGGAATGTTGCTTCACGAAGCCCAGTACCTCGACCCAGCAATGCGAAATATAGAAGCCTTCCTAACAGATTCTCAACAACAAGTTACCGGTTCGGTAAAATTGAGCTTAGCCCCTTACCGGTTTACCATTGATGGTATCGACAGTTCCAATGATTTAATGACCAATGATTTTGGTGCTTATGGCGAAATGAATAAGGCATGGAGTGGCGATGATGTAAAAGGATTTACCAAAGTGATGGCAACCCAACATCAAATTTTTAATCATATAACAAGCAAGAAATGATACGTATAGGAATTGCAGGAGGAGCCGGATATACAGCTGGAGAATTAGTACGGTTATTAGTCAACCACCCAAAGGTGGAGATAAAATCTATTGCCAGTTCATCGTTTAAAGGAAAAACAGTAAGTGCCGTTCATCAAGATTTAATTGGTGTTGATTTACAGTTTGCTAAAACCATTGATTTTGACATTGATGTACTGTTTTTATGCATGGGGCATGGCAAGTCTCGGACATTTTTAGAAGAAAATACGATACCCTCTTCGGTTAAAATTATTGATTTAAGCCACGATTTTCGTTTGAAGAAATCGGATAAAATTAATGGACGTAGTTTTATTTACGGATTACCAGAAACTAACAAAGAAGGCATTGTTAAATCCAGTAATATTGCCAATCCTGGTTGTTTTGCTACCGCCATTCAAGAGGCTCTGCTGCCTCTAGCTGCCAATGGGTGGTTGGAAAACGAAGTGCATATTAATGCCATTACAGGGTCAACTGGTGCCGGGCAAAAGCCAAGTGAAACCACTCATTTTAGCTGGCGAAATTCCAATGTAAGTGTATATAAAGCCTTTGAACACCAGCATTTGGCCGAAATAGGTGAAACCCTTGTTCAACTTCATCAAGGTGAGACATCAGAGCTTAATTTTATTCCTGTTCGAGGAAATTTTACACGAGGCATTTTTGCAACACTTTACACAAAAACCGATCGAAGTACTGAAGAAATTGAGGAAACATATAAAACCTATTTTAAGGAGCACCCATTCGTGCATATTTCAGAACAACCTATTCATTTAAAACAAGTGGTGAACACAAATAATGTAATCCTCCACCTTGAAAAGATTGGGAATAAATTATTAATCACAAGCATAATAGATAACCTAATTAAAGGCGCTTCGGGTCAAGCCATTCAAAATATGAACTTAATGTTCGGCTTAGACGAAACAACAGGGTTGAAATTAAAAGCATCAAATTTTTAAAAAAATGGAATTAAAAAATAAACATATCACCATCATAGGAGCTGGGAATCTAGGTTTAGCTATTACCAAGGGTCTTTTAAAATCTGGCTTACTTCAAGAAAACAAACTCACTATTACCAAGAGAAAGCTAGATGGGTTGGACCAGTTTGTCGAAAAAGGAATAAGGGTTACAAGCAATAATAAAGAGGCTGCTGCGCAAGCAGATATAATTTTATTGGCTGTTCAGCCTCAACAACTGAGTGCGGTAATTGAAGAAATTAAGGATACTCTTACAAACAAACTCATCATTTCTACCTTAACAGGTGTAAAGCTACATGCACTCCAAGAGTACGTGGGAGACACAAACCAGGTAGTTAGAGCTATGCCAAATACGGCATTGGCGGTACAGCAGTCTATGACTTGTATAAGCTCTAATGCCTCTAAGAATAATACTCAATTGGTAGAATCCATTTTTGCCGTGCTTGGCAAAACCATTGTTATTGAAGATGAGCTAATGCAAGCCGCTACGGTAATGGGTGCCAGTGGCATTGCCTTTTGGCTACGATTAGTAAGAGCGACCACACAAGGGGGTGTTCAATTAGGCTTTGATGCTCCCGAAGCTCAAAAAATAGCCGTTCAAACTTGTTTGGGGGCTGCTTCACTTTTACAAAATGGAAGTAACCACCCGGAGTCTGAAATTGATAAAGTAACTACACCCAAGGGTTGTACCATTTCAGGTTTAAATGAAATGGAGCATCAAGGGTTAAGCTCTGCGCTAATCCAGGGGCTGGTTACTTCATTTAAAAAAATTAATGAAATATAGATAGCATGTCACTCTGAGGGTTTTGCCCAAAGAGTCTCATTCATAATAGAGATTCTTCACTCGTTGCACATCGCTCAGAATGACGAAAAAATAAAACTATGAAACCTTTTAACGTATATCCACTACAATCCATTACCCCGGTAAAAGCACTCGGTTGCTACGTATGGGACGATAATGGCAACCGCTACCTCGATTTATACGGAGGCCATGCCGTAATTTCCATTGGCCATGGCCAACCAGAATATTGTCAGGCAATTTCGCAACAAGCATCCACCATGGGCTTTTATTCCAATTCGGTTCAAAACCCGGTACAAGTTGCCATGGCTAAAAAGCTTGGCGAACTTTCGGGCTATGAAGACTACAACCTTTTTATGGTAAATTCAGGGGCTGAGGCTGTTGAAAATGCAATTAAATTGGCCTCCTTTCAAACCGGAAGGCAGAAAATAATTTCTATTACCAAAGGCTTTCATGGCCGCACATCTTTGGCATTGGGCGTAACCGATAACCCTAAATTAAGTGCTCCTGTAAATACTGTTCACAACACCATTTTTATTGAGATGGAAGATGTAGATGGGTTGGAAAAAGCTCTGGCTACTAATGATGTGGCAGCCGTTATTATTGAAGGAATTCAAGGAATTTCCGGGATTTATGAGCCAACTACTGCTTTTATGAAATCAATTGAAAAATTATGCAAGACTTCCGGAGCCATGTTTATTGCAGATGAAATTCAATCTGGCTATGGGAGAACAGGTAAGTTTTTTGCACACCAATATGCAGGTGTTACCCCTGATTTAATTACGATAGCTAAGGGAATGGGCAATGGTTTTCCCATTGGAGGGGCTTTGATTAGTCCTAAAATTGAGCCTTATTTTGGAATGCTGGGCACTACTTTTGGTGGTACTCACTTGGGTTGTGCTGCTGGCTTGGCAGTACTTAATGTGTTAGAATCGGAAAAGTTGATGGAAAATGCTATGAGAACAGGCGATTTTCTAATAGATGAACTTAAAAAATTAAAAAATGTTGAAGTTCGAGGTCGTGGGTTAATGATTGGTATTGAGTTCCAATACCCTATTAAAGAAATGCGAAAAATATTATTAGAAGAGCACCATATTTTTACTGGAGTTGCTTCTAACCCTAATACTTTGCGCATTCTTCCGCCACTCTCATTGAGCAAAGAGCAAGCAGTATATTTCTTAAAATCTCTTATAAAGGTATTAGTAAAAATAAATCAACATGAAGCAGTTTCTATCAATTAAAGATGTAGAAAAACCCGAGGGTTTGGTGCAACAAGCACTTGATTTAAAGGCTAATCCCTTTGGGTATTCTAAATTAGGAAAGAATAAAACGCTTGGCTTACTTTTTTTTAATGCGAGCCTTCGTACCCGATTAAGCACCCAAAAGGCAGCTCAAAATTTAGGGATGGAAGTTATGGTAATGAATATGAGTACCGAAGGCTGGCAACTGGAATTTGAAGATAATGTGATTATGAACGGGGAGTCTGCCGAGCATATTAAAGAAGCTGCTGCGGTAATTTCTCAGTATTGCGATATTATCGGCATTCGTACTTTTTCTGGTTTGGCAGATAGTGCAGAGGATTACAGCGAAAGGGTTCTCAACACCTTTGTTGCCAATGCAATGGTGCCCATTATTTCACTGGAAAGTGCCACCCTGCATCCGCTACAATCGCTTACAGATTGGATGACCATTGAAGAACAAAAAACGGTGAACAAACCAAAAGTGGTGTTAACTTGGGCTCCACACCCTAAAGCACTTCCTCAAGCAGTAGCAAACTCATTTGTGCAGTGGATGCAACAAGCACCTGTTGAACTGGTTGTTACTCATCCCAAAGGATATGAATTAGCACCAGAGTTTAGCAATGGGCTAACCATTGAGCACGACCAGAACAAAGCATTTGAGGGAGCTGATTTTATATATGCAAAAAATTGGTCTTCTTATAATGAGTACGGCAAAATTTTATGCCAGAATACTGGCTGGACTATTACCGAAGAGAAAATGAGCCTGACCAATGGAGGAGCTTTTATGCACTGTTTGCCTGTTCGTAGAAATATGGTAGTATCGGATCAGGTGCTTGACAATGGCAATTCGCTAGTTATTAAGCAAGCCGAAAACAGAACTTATGCGGCACAGGCTGTGCTAAAATCAATTTTAGAAGGATGAAGAAATTACAAATTATTAAAATTGGAGGTAAGGTAATTGATGATGAGCAACAATTATCATCCGTTTTGAGAGCTTTTGCAAAAACGGAAGGAGCCAAAATATTAGTACACGGAGGTGGTTCTAAAGCTACTAAAATGGAAACAACACTTGGGCTTAAACCCAATATGGTGGAAGGCCGAAGAATAACAGATGCCAGTGCTCTCGAAGTGGTTATAATGGTATATGCCGGCTTAATCAATAAATCGATTGTGGCTGGTTTACAAGGGTTTGAGTGCAACGCCTTGGGGCTTTCGGGTGCAGATGGCAATGTAATTCAGTGTGAAAAACGGCCTGTAAATCCGATTGACTATGGGTTTGTTGGCGATGTAAAAACAGTAAACCATGCCTTTATTGCTTCCTTAATTGAAGCTGGTTTGACACCTGTTTTTTCGGCCATTACCCACAATGGAAAGGGGCAATTGCTTAATACAAATGCCGATACTATGGCTTCCGAAATTGCTGTAGCAATGAGCAATCAATATGAAGTTGAGTTAATATTTGCCTTCGAAAAGAATGGTGTTTTAGATGCTTCTGGCAATGTAATTAAAACTATTACCGAAGTAAAGTTTTCTGAATTGCAGAAAAAAAAGATAATTATCGATGGAATGATTCCTAAATTAAGCAATGCGTTTTATGCACTTAATAAGGGTGTAAAGGAGGTAAAGCTTACTTCTGCTGAACACCTTGTAAATAAAAAATCTTCATATACAACGGTTGTGATATGAGTAGTGTAAAATTAAACCGTCATTCAGAGCAAAGCGAAGAATCTCATCAAGTATATCGGGATTCCTCCTTCAGAATGACGTAAACCATAAAAAATGAAAACAGAATTAACATATAAATCCATAAAGCTATTAAAGCAATTGATTGCAACTCCTTCTTTATCCAAAGAAGAAGATAAAACAGCAACCATTCTCTTCAGCTTTTTAAAGAATGAAGGCGTAGAAGCACAGCGGCACTTAAATAATGTGTGGGCGGTTAATAAATGTTTTGACCCCAATAAAGAGACGTTAATGCTTAACTCTCACCACGATACAGTTAAGCCAAATAATGGCTACACCAAACCTCCGTTCGAACCAATAATTGAAGATGATAAATTGTTTGGGTTAGGCAGTAACGATGCAGGAGGGCCGCTCGTAAGTTTAATAGCTGCATTTCTGTATTTTTATAAGGAGCCAAATCTGGCTTACAATATTGTTCTGGCCTGCACCGCAGAAGAAGAAATTTCTGGGAAAAACGGAATTGTGGAAATAATGAAAGTGGTTCCAACTCCTTCTGTGGCAATAATTGGCGAACCAACTTTAATGGCTATGGCCATAGCCGAAAAAGGACTGATGGTGTTAGAATGTACTGCTCACGGAAAGGCGGGTCATGCAGCTAGAAATGAAGGTGAAAATGCCATTTATAAAGCCTTAAAAGATATTGAGTGGATTCAGTCGTATGAGTTTCCTGTTCAATCTAAAACGCTCGGCCCGGTAAAAATGACTACCACTATTATAAATGCAGGCAGTCAGCATAATGTAATTCCCGACCGGTGCTATTTTACCGTTGATGTACGTACCACCGATGTATATTCAAATGACCAAACTCTGGAAATTATTCAGCAGCATATAAAATCAAACATCAACCCAAAGTCATTACGCTTAAATCCATCATCAATTAAAATGGAACACCCTCTGATTCAGGCCGGAATTAGCTTGGGAATGCAAACCTATGGCTCTCCAACCTTATCGGATCAATCGTTAATAAGCATTCCTTCACTCAAATTGGGGCCGGGAGATTCGGCTCGTTCGCATACACCTGATGAATTTATTTATATAGATGAAATTGAGGGTGGGATTAAAAAATATATTGAGTTATTGGAAAAGTTGAATGAGATGTCATAAATTCTTAACTTGATATTTGGCATCTAAAAAATGTTCGTGGTTTAACATAGTTAACAAATGGAAAATAAATTTAAAAACAAATACAAAATATCATCTACCCGATTGCAGAACTGGGATTATGGTTGGAATGCAAGTTATTTTGTAACAATTAATACTAAAAACAGAGTGCCTTTTTTTGGAGAAATAACCAATAAAAAAATGCAACTGTCCACTATTGGGGAAATAGCCAATGTTTTTTGGCTTGAAATCCCTCAGCATTTTCCCTTTGTAAAATTAGGAGAGTTTATAATAATGCCAGATCATATACATGGGGTTATAACTATTGATAAACCGTATGCAGAAAATGATAAAATAGCTTTAGCTAAAGAAAATACCAAAACAAAAGGACAACAGCGGTTTCAAAACCAAGGAGAAAACACCCTTTCTTCCATAGTAGGCTCTTTTAAATCTGTAGTAACAAAGCATGCGCATAAAATCAACTCTAAGTTTAAATGGCAACCTCTTTTTAATGATAAAATAATACCAAACAAAGAGGCCTATAAAAATATCGCAGCCTATATAAAAGCTAACCCATCTAAATGGAAGCAAGGCAAAGATAAAGCGGCACCTTGTCTCAGCCAAAAGCAAGGCGATGCCTTGCTCTGGAATAAAGGATACACCATAGAAAATGCCGTAGAAAAGTTTACGGTTGGTAACGATCGTGCCCTCGATATGGCCATAGCCCAATACGATTTGCTCGCTTCAAAAGCACATACCAATATGCTTTGCAGTATTGGCATCATTTCAAAATCCGAAAGAAGCCAATTAATAACTGAGCTAAATATTCTATTGCAGCAGGTTGAAGATGGCTCGTTTATAATTGAAGAGGCCTTTGAAGATGTACATTCTAAAATTGAGTATGAACTCACAAAAAAGCTTGGAGATGCCGGCAAAAAAGTACATACTGGCCGTTCGCGAAACGACCAAGTGCTAGTTGCTCTACACCTCAACCTCAAAGATGAAATTGTGGCATTTAAGCAGGGTGTTGAAAGCTTATTTAGTCAACTTCAGGAGTTGAGCGAACAGTATAAAGAGGTGCTAATTCCTGGTTATACCCATATGCAGGTGGCAATGCCTTCTTCTATCGGGCTTTGGTTGGGTGCCTATGCCGAACTGCTTATTGATGATATTCATTTTTTAAACGCAGCGTATAAAGTTGCCGATCAAAACCCTTTAGGTTCGGGAGCTGGTTATGGTTCTTCCATTCCTCTTAACCGAACACAAACCACCAAAGAGCTAGGAATGGCAACACTCAAATTCAATTCCGTAGCGGCACAATTAAGTCGTGGTAAATTAGAAAAAGCAGTAAGTTTTGCCATGGCTTCGGTGGCCAGTACCCTTAGCCGATTAGCCATGGACGTTACCTTGTATATGAACGAAAACCACGGCTTTATTTCATTCCCGAAAGAGCTTACCACAGGCTCCAGCATTATGCCCCATAAAAAAAATCCTGATGTGTTGGAACTTGTTCGAGCCAAATGTAATAAAATTCAAGCCTTGCCCACCGAACTCACTTTAATTACCAATAACCTTCCCACAGGCTATCATCGTGATTACCAGCTATTAAAAGAGTCGCTGTTTCCGGCCATTACCTCTTTAAAAGACTGCCTTGATATCACAGGTTTTATGTTTTCTCATTTAGAAGTTAATGAATCGGTCATCCTCGACTCAAAGTACGATTTGGTGTTTAGCGTAGAAGCCGTAAATAAGTTGGTGAATGATGGAATACCTTTTAGAGATGCTTACCAGCAAGTTGGAAAGCAAATTGAAGAAGGAAATTTTGTGCCCAATAAAAAGCCTGTTCATACTCACGAGGGTAGTATTGGCAATTTGTGCAATCTTGAGATAAAAGAGAAGTTTCGTAAGGCGATGGAGGGATAAATGTCTTGTAATTTTGTTATCTCTCGTAAAAACATATCTTTATAGATTGTAAAAAATAGTAAAAAGGAAATATTCATCATTTTTATGCACTTTTTGAAATGCTATTTTTAGTGAATAATTAAAATCAATCAAAGACATGAAAAAAATCATTGTACTACTGTTTGCCCTTGGAATTCTATTTCAAGTCAATGGGCAAGGGCTTAGTCCTTACATTTTAGGAGCCACGTCTTCAAAATCAGTTTCAGAGCTAAAAACAACCGTATCTTCCGCACTTTCTGCGCAAGGACTAAATGTGGTCGGCTCATATATGCCTGCAGCTGATAAAAACAGGTTGGTAATTATTGTAACTCATGACCAACTTACAAAGGCGGTTCAACAAATTGGAGAGCTAACAGGTTTTGCAGCTACTCTACGAGTTGCCATTACGCGAGAAGAAAGTGTTACAAATGTTAGCTATACAAACCCGGTGTATTGGGGCAATGCCTATTTTAGAGAAGATTTTTCAAAGGTAAAGGCGAATTATGATGCAATTGCTAAATCCTTTGATGCTGCTATGAAAGCATCTGGAACTTATAAGGGCACTCCATTTGGCTCCAAAAAAGGAGAAGAGGCTGAGGGTTTACATAAGTATCATTATATGATAGGCATGCCGTATTTTGATGATACAAATGAACTTAAAGAATTTGAGTCATACGAAGAAGCGGTTGCAAAAATCGATGCTAATCTTAAAAAGGGAGTACCTAATGCCAAATTGGTATATAAATATGAAGTGCCAGGTAAAAAATTAACACTTTACGGTATTGCACTTTACGGTGAAGATGGCGAAGGAAAATTTTTACCTAAAATTGATATTACCAGCCCTAAACATACAGCTTTTCTTCCTTATGAAATTTTGGTGATGGATGATGAAGTACATATGCTTCATGGTCGTTTTAGAATTGCCATTGCTTTCCCAGATTTAACTATGGGAACTTTTACGAAAATTATGTCTACTCCTGGTGAGATAGAGGATATGCTAGAGAAAGTAGTAGAGTAGGCCTTCACTAAAGCTTCGACTTCTCCTTTGGAGTTTTAAGATTGTGGATATGGAGTAATCAAGTCAGCAGCTCAAGTTATCGGATGAATCTGTAAAGCCTTATAAATTCACCCGATGACTGTTTAAAAGATATTAACAAATACACCAAATGAGAAAATCCTAAGAAACGATATTAGTGACCTAAAAAGGCTCTCAACTTGGTATAAAGGGAATGTTTGCCTAATTGGCGATGCAGCACATGCCACTACACCCAATATGGGCCAGGGAGCTTGCCAAGGAATTGAAGATGCTTATTTTTTAAGTCATTTCTTAGCGAAACATGCTCCCCAAAAAGCATTTGAGCTTTTTGGGGCTAACCGTAGAAAAAAGGTAGATTATGTAGTTAAAAATTCTTGGATGTTTGGACAAATGGCACATTCAACAGTTGGAAGAACTGTATTGAAATTAATACTAAAATTGACTCCTGAAAAAATCTTACTAAAACAAATGAATGATTTGTATTCGTTGAACAAAATCTAAGTTCGGCTAAAGTCGTATTTTTACTTACCTGTGTAATCAAACCATATAGAAGATGCAAACTTATATTGCCATCCTTAGAGGAATAAATGTAAGTGGCCAAAAGGTTATAAAAATGGCTGAATTAAGGGAGCACCTTGCAAGTTTGGACTTTAGTAAACTAACTACTTATATCCAAAGTGGCAATATTGTGTTTCAATCGGCTGTTGAAAAAAACTCGGTGCTAGAAGAAAAAATACACCAAAATATAAAAGGAAATTATGGCTTTGAGGTGCCCGTGATTGTGCGTACTCAAAAGGAATGGCAAGCGGTTATTGATCGTTTTCCATTTAACCTAGAAGAATGTGATATCAACCGGTTGGGAATTACTTTTTTAAAAAATAAACCTGCAAAAATCCCATTAGAAGAAATCAATAAATTCAAGGCTGCAAATGATGAGTTAGTTTTTGAAAACAAAGAACTCTACTTCCATATACCTGATGGGTTTGGAACATCTAAACTCACTCTTAATGTCTTAGAAAGAAAGCTTAAGGTATCCGCCACCATGCGAAATTGGAAAACGACTATAAAACTATTAGAGCTCTGCAAAAATTTAGAGTAGCGATACTGCACGCTAAAAAAACAGATATTTTATCTCCCCAAATTAAAGAAGCGTTCAAATACAAAAAGATAATATTTGCAAGTTATTAACATGTTAGGTAGTATATGGGGGAGTGTTCGCAAATTCAATAATCTATTTTTTTTTATCTTTGTTTATTGTAATAAATAAATAGGCCGAATAATAAGGATGGGTGAAATAATAATCAATAGTGAAGAATGCCGTGAGGTAATAAATTTCGAAAGATACCATATAAGTGAATCAGGACGAATATACAGAACTGAAACAGGCAAAAAAAGGTCTTGGAGGACAGAGGGGAGAGTATTTATAAACGAAATTAAAGTCCATTTTAGGATTCAAAATAATAAACTTCAGCAAGGATTTGCGAGCTTAACTGATATGGAAGGAAAGTTGCATAATGTAGCAGTAGCTCCATTAGTTGCAATTGCTTTTGGAGTGCTTTCGAAAAAACTAAATAAGAAAAAACAAGCAATTGATTATAGGGACGGGAATAAGAAAAATTTACATCACTCTAATTTGATTGTTGCAGAAAAAATATACGCAAATAGCAAATTGAACAGTAAAGATATAAAGCATATAAAGAAGCAGATTAAGTTAGGAATACCATTAAGAAAAATAGCTTGGATTTTTGGTGTTTCCGAAATGCAAATAAATAGAATTAAGACAGGGGAAAACTGGGGAAATGGTAAAAGAAAAATAAAAGCACCCGTAGCACCGTTTGAAATTAAAGATGGTAGAATAAGAAAATATATTGCAACTTTTGATAAAAAGAAAACAGTAATAAAAATAAAAAAACCATTTATAGTTAAACGAAATCCAGGTAAATCAACCGATAACTTAATTGTAGGGATTGTTAATGGATATAAATTATCATTAAAACACACGAACATAACCAGTGCTAAACGTATTGTTGAAAAGTTAAATAAATATTTCTTTGATTTTAAAAAAGAA
>JAKISE010000029.1 GCA_021648745.1 Cyclobacteriaceae bacterium | reverse complement strand
CAAATCAGTCGTTTTACTAAGTTTATCCTCTTAACCATAGCGGTGCTATGCTTTTCGAATATAAACTTCTGATTTATTGCATTTTGTCTTCTCATTACGAATTCTATTGCATAATCCGGGTTAAATTCTCATTTTGCGAATAAAGATGGAAAGCTCAAGGCAGAATTCACTAATGATAATCTCCATTTACTAGGGCCTGGCTATTTGCACTGGAAGGATCTCCTCCAAAGCTGTATTGACGAATAACCACACTGTCGTCCTCATTATTTCAGGATCTGATTTGAATTCATCTCATCATTGCCTTGCGTAAGACAAGGCAATCTCACCCGTTTACCAACGGGTATAATCACCAACACTTGAGTTTGGCTCGGTTGAGGCCAAAGATCACCGGGCCTTATGCTCGATAATGACGATGATAGTGAGTATAAGTTATTTGATAGGTTAGAATTACGTATTTTCGTAGCCTAAAAAACTACCCCTATGCGATATCTATCTATTCTGTTAATCACAACTCTATTTGCTTGCTCTCCTTCTGAGGAAGTTTCAGTTAAATTCTTTCAAAAATTGGACAAGGAAATTACTGCAAACTCCAAGGCCTATGCCACATTGGAAGAGGCATCCACCACTATTGGTCACCGACTTACGGGTTCTGAAAATGGAGCAAAAGCAGAAGAATATGTGTTTAAAAAACTAAAATCTTATGGGTTTGAAGATGTGCAATATCAAGAATTTGAAGTTGATGCTTGGAGCCGTGGTTCTGTTCAACTTACAGTTAATATAGATGGCGAAGTAAGCACCTTACCTGTGGTAAGTTTGGGTATGTCGCCAGAACACGCTTTAGTAGCAGCAGATATTGCCTTTTTAGGTAATGGCCTTGCCGAAGATTATGATAGTGTAGATGTTACAGGAAAAGTAGTACTTGCCTATATTAGCCTATTACCTGGCACTAAAGAGGGCAAACATAATCTTCACCGTTCTGAAAAAACTGCATTAGCAATCGACCATGGTGCTATTGGAGTTATTCTGTTCAATCAAGTAGAAGGAGGAGTGTTGTTAACAGGCACAGCCTCTGTAACAGGAAAAATATTAGATATACCAGCAATGTGCATTGGGTTAGAGGACGGCATGATGCTGAAAGAACAAATTGAAAATGGTAAGAACGTAAAAGCCGCTATTAATATGACGAATGTTAGTGGCCCAATAAAAGCTAGAAATATTATAGCTACACTTCAAGGTACTGAATTACCTACCGAAAAAATTGTATTAGGAGGCCATTTAGATAGTTGGGACTTAGCCACCGGTGCCATTGATAATGGCATAGGATCATTTAGTGTACTCGATATTGCTAGAAGTTTTAAGGCTAATAAACTACAACCCAAACGAACAGTGAAGTTTGTACTATTTATGGGAGAGGAGCAAGGGCTTTTGGGCTCTAAATATTTGGTTTCACAGGCCATTGAAAACGGAAACATAGCTAATATAAAGGCTATGATGAACCTTGATATGACAGGCAACCCCATAGGCATTAATGCTTCGGGCAAAGACGTGGATTCTTTGTTTTTTCAACAATTAGGAGAGCACATCCAACAGGTTGACTCCTCCTATCAAAATAAATTTAGCTCCAGAGCAGGGTTACATAGCGACCACCAGCCTTTTATGCTTGAGGGGGTGCCGATTGTGTCGTTACACTCCAATATGGAACGTTCCATTTATAATTGCTACCATGCAGATTGCGATGATTTTGGACTTGTTAAGCAAGTGGACATTACCAATAATGTTCGCTTTGGTACTATGATACTCTACTCCGTAGCCAATGCAGAAACTCTACCTTTTGCTCGGATGAATTCGGAACAGACTAAAGCTTTTATGATAGAAAATGACTTAGAAGAAAAGTTGCGAATTGGTGGAGATTGGAAGTGGGAATAGATAAGTATGACAACACAATAATTTGACTTCTTTCGAGTTTTAAATTTTATTTTTGCTTACTTAACATTTTAAATGCTAAAGAATATACGTTCCTACCCGATTGCTGAAGTGCTGCTAAAGCTGGGCTTAGTTATGGTACTTTTTACAATCACAAGGCTGCTATTTTATTTATTTAATCTGGATAGCTTCCAAACCACTTCGCTTTACCAACTTAGCATTATTTTTCTAGGAGGTTTAAGGTTCGATTTGTCGGCAGCTTTATATATAAACTCCCTCTATGCCATCCTAATGTTAATCCCAGTAAATGGGAAGAATCATAAAGCCTATCGTGCAATAACGAGCTACTTCTTCTACATTACAAATGCAGTAGCGCTGCTAATGAACTGCGTAGATTTTACATATTATAAGTTTACATCTAAGCGAACCACAATAACTGTGTTTGAAGAATTTGCCAATGAAGAAAACTACTTTCAATTGGCCTATAATATGGTGTTGGATTATTTTCTAGTGGTACTCGTTTGGTTATTATTAGTATTTATACTTATCGTGGTTAGCAAAAAACTTGTTAAACCCTTACAAAAAATTGAATCCATTAAAACCTTCCTCCTACAAACCATCTCATTTGTTGTTTTTTTAGGTCTTTCTGTGCTTGGTATGCGAAGTGGATTGCCACCCAAGCAAGATTTTCCTTTGGCACCATCAGATGCTGGTCAGTATGTTGAAAACCCGGGAGATATTGTGCTGGTACAGAACACTCCTTTTACCATGATGATGTCCTTGGACAAGCCTGTTTTCCCTAAACAATCTTATTTTGATAACGCAACCTTAGAAGTTGAATATCCACTACTTAAAACTCCAAAGGACACCGCTGTATTTAAACCGCTAAATGTTGTGTTAATCATAGTTGAAAGCTTGGGTCGAGAAACCGTTGGAGCGTTTAACCGCAATTTAGATGGTGGAGCATACAAAGGCTATACTCCATTTTTAGATTCATTAATTGAAAGCAGCTATATTTTCGTAAACTCTTACGCCAATAGTAGAATATCAATAGAAGGGAGCCCTGCTGTTTTAGCAAGTATTCCATCTCTTCAAGAATCATTTACTGTATCTAATTATTCGGGCAATAAAATAAACTCATTAGCAACAGAATTAACTAAAAAAGGGTACCATACCTCCTTTTTTCATGGGGCTCCCAATGGCTCTTTGGGCTTAAATTCATTTGTCGTTCAAGCAGGTGTAGAGCACTATTATGGGCTAAACGAGTATGGAAACGAAGATGATTATGATGGAGTTTGGGGGATTTGGGATCACCTTTTTTTACCCTATGCTATTAACACAATTGATGAGTTTGAGGAGCCTTTTTTAAGTACAATCTTTTCAGTTTCATCTCACCACCCACATAAAATACCAACATCTATTGTTGCAGAAATTCCTGAAGGTAAAATTAAGATGCATAAGAGCATTGGCTATGCAGATTATGCGCTTCGTAAGTTGTTTGCCACTGCAAAGACAAAAGACTGGTATGCAAACACCCTTTTTGTAATTACAGGCGATCACACGTGCACCCCATACCATGCTGAGTACAAAACATCGGTTGGGTCATATACTGTTCCAATTATCTTGTTTCAACCAGGCAGTAATTTGGTGGGTGCTGATAGCACTGTGGCTCAGCAAATAGATATTATGCCCACGGTGCTTAGCTATTTAAATTATGACCAGCCCTATTTTGCATTTGGTGAAGACATGCTCAATCCCAAAGAAGACAAGTTTTCCATAAGCTATTATGGCAATGCCTTCCAATTAATAATGGCTGATTGGGTGTTACAGTACGATTTAAAACAAGTAGTAGGCTTATTTAATTTGAAGGAAGACCCAACGATGAAGAATAATTTGGCTAACACAAACCTTGAAGTTCAAGCACGAATGGAAACAAAAATAAAGGCAGTTATACAACAATACAACAACAGAATGGTTGATGATAAATTAACCGTAGAAACGTATTAAAAGATGTTAGACAAAATATTATTAGAAAATAGATCTTGTTTATTCTATAAATAATATTTTGTCTAGTGTCTCTTTTCTTCTAAAACTTAGCCGTAAGCCCTATGCCCAAAGCCTGCCTAAATTGCACTCGAGGGCCAACACTTTCCTTTATTCCGTCACCTGTTCTATCTACAGGAATGGCAATATCCTGATCGTAAATTAAATTGGTGGTTAAATTAGCTTCCATAAAGCTGTTGATTTTAAAATCGAGAATCAAATCCCAGTTTATATCCCATACAGCTAAGTCTTCGTAATTGCCAAACATCGTGTAGAGTGTTGTAAATGTTACATTCTTTACAATTTCTTTTTTATAAAACAACGACAGAAATGCACCAAACTCGGCTCTTATATTGGCAGAAGAATCTACCCCATAGGCTCCTTGTGCGGCAAGAAGGTCGTCCATAACAAATGTGGTTTTATTGGCAATCGGATTTATTAAAAAAACGAAATTGTCGTTAGGTTTATACTCAATACCTAAACCGGCAACCAAATACCCTGGAGCCATAAAAGTAGATATTACCACAGAATCGTTTGGTAAATCATACCCATTAACAAACTGTGTTCTAAAATTAGCATTAAAAGTGGCGTACCAAGGCCCCTTGAGTTCGTATCCCAAATTGGTGTTAATTAAAATTTGGTCATCTGTTTTGTTTAGGGGGTCTTCCCCTTGTTTTGATATCCCGTAACCGAGGTGAACAAGGTTGTCCCATTTCCATTTATCTTTCGCATAGTTTAGGGCAATATCAAATGTGGTATTCAAAGCCAACGAATTTTGACCCCCTGCAACCCAATTGGTAAGTGCTACTTGGTTAAATTTAAACCCAACAGCCCCATTAATTTTCCAAACAGTGTCGGCAGGCACAGTAGTAGTATCTTGAGGGGTGGTTTGTGCAAATGCTGCCGTACAAATACTACTGGCAACAATAAATAATTGTAGTTGTTTAATCATAATGATGGTGTTGGTTATTTAATATTATTAACGTGTACATCCATTTGTGGAAAGGGGATACTCATGCCTTCTTGCTCAAAAGTGGTATAAATTTTTTCATTCATATCGAAAAATACATCCCAGTAATCATCGGATTTCACCCAGCCTCTTACCGTAAAATTTACGGAACTATCGGCTAATTCTCCCACTTTAATAAAGGAAGCAGGGTCATCATCAATGCGGGGGTCATCATCAATGAGCTTGCGTATTACTGCTCTTACTTTTTCAACACTTTCACCGTAAGCAACTCCTACAGTCCAGTCTACTCTACGTGTAGAGCGAGAACTATAATTTGTCATAGAACCATTCGATAACCCTCCATTAGGAATGATGATGGTAACATTATCTGGTGTAGTTAAAAAAGTAACAAAAATTTGAATCTCTTTTACGGTACCTGAATGTCCTTGTGCATCTATGAAATCCCCAACTTTAAAGGGTTTAAAGATCAAAATCATAACGCCCCCTGCAAAATTTTGAAGTGTACCTGATAAGGCCATGCCTACTGCCAAGCCTGCTGCAGCAAGAATTGCTATGAAAGAAGTCATTTCTATTCCCAGCATTCCCATAATACTTATACCTAAAAGAAGTTTAAGTAAGGAGCCTACAAGGCTCATTAAGAATGGGCGAAGAGAATCGTCCATTTTAGATCTTACCATCAGCTTGTCAAAGCCTTTGGTTATCATCTTTATAACCCATAGCCCAATAATTAAAACAATTATTGCGCCTATTAATTTAGGGCCAAAGTCCATAACAAAATCGGATAGGTAGCCTTTATACTTTAATGCATCGGCTGAAAGTTCGTTGGTGTTCATAATGGTATTGGTTTAGCACAAAACTATTACATACTTACAAGAATAAAAATTGTTGCAACTTTGGTTAGTGTTTTTTGATAGGTTATGTAATAAAAAATGAATGATGGATAACGTTGATTGGTGTGGATTTCTTCTCCTATTTATTCTAGTGGTAGCAGCAAACCTCCTACGTAAGAAGCTAAAAAAATAGTATTATATATATAATGCTCTGAGTTAAAATGTAAATTTAATTTTTTAAAATTGGTTTTGCACTATTTATTCGTTGTATTATCCTAATCATTCTCTACTATGCAAAAAGTTTTCATTTCATTTAAGATGGCATTTCGTGATGCCAAAACCAATCTGTTTCACACCATTCTTTCCGTACTAGGAATCGTGATTGGAGTAGCTGCTTTAGTTGGTATTCTATCCCTAATTGATGGAATGGAGAAGTATGCTCATCAACAAATTTCTAGTACAACCATACTAGAGGCAATTATCATTACTACCAGCACTGTTTCCTATGAAGATAATATTAAAATAGCCAAGCAAGACTATGCATATTTCACTTATCCATTATTTACCAAACTTTTAAAAAAGGTTGGAGGTCGCTCCAAAGGGTATATGCGATATCAAGAGTCAGGCTATATATATGAAGCAGACTCAAATAGAAGAAAGGGAGTATTTTTGAACGGCATTATTGACACTTGGCATAATAACTTAACCTTAGTTGCAGGAAGGTTTATAAGCAAAGATGACCTTTCTCAAAAGGATTCGGTAGTTGTGCTTAACCAAATTATTGCGCAGCATCTAACAAAAGGCAAAGATTATAAGAACCTTATCGGTCAGCCAATTAGTTATAAAAATGGCAACTATACCATTATTGGGATTATTAGTACACAAGACAATACGGCTAAAATTTATGTTCCTATCACATTAATCAGTCCAGATCAAATACAATCAAAGCCTCCAGAAATAAGATTAATTGCTAACTCGGTTGAGGATGTGTCTCAAATAAAAGAAGACGCTTTAACCTGGATATCTCAGCACTTTAAAGAAAGCAAATCTGATTTTAAAGTAATGACCAACGAATTTAGAGTAGAACAGGCCAATCAAGGGTTTCTAGTATTTAGGATTGTAATGGGCTTAATTGTCGGTATTTCAGTATTGGTAGGAGGAATTGGCGTTATGAACGTGCTATTAATTTCAGTTAATGAAAGAACAGTTGAAATTGGTGTGCGAAAAGCAGTTGGTGCCAAACCTAAGGATATTGTTTTGCAGTTTCTAACCGAATCTATAACGATAAGCGCAATTGGGAGTATCCTTGGTCTTATCTTGGGTGTGCTTTTTACAATGGGTGCAGTGCCTTTAATTAAGCACTTTACAAAAATTCCTTTTCAAGCAGCTTACACTTTAAATACGATGCTTATAATTTCAATTGTTGCAATAATTGTAGGAATCGTTTTTGGTACCTATCCTGCTATAAAAGCCTCTAAGCTTGATCCTGTTGAGGCCATTAGAAGGGAGTAATTATTTTGCTCCTCCAATAGAAGCTGTTGTTTTTTGGATAGGATATGAAATGGCGTTTAATTGCTCTTTTAAGTTAGCCGCAACGTGCACAAAGTCTTCCATCATCTCTTCTTTTATAGGTTCAGAAGAAGGCAACTTAACCTTTAATGCATCCACCTGATAGCCGCTTTTCCAGAAGCGATAGCATACATGGTTCCCTCTAGCCAAGCCTGTAGCTCCCACATAGCCAATGGTTTGCCCTTGTTTAACATGTGTCCCAGGTTTCATGCCTGAGGCAATTTTCGACATATGTAAATATTGAGTGGTATAAATGGAGTTATGCCTAATTTTTACATAATTACCATTATATTTTCCATATTGAGCTGCAACTACAGTTCCCTCTCCTACACTTCGTATAGGAGTGCCTCTTGGAGCTGCAAAATCTGTGCCTCTATGGGCTTTATACCTTTTTTGAACGGGGTGATATCGGCTACCCGAATACCTTGAGCTAATTCGACTAAACTGAACTGGGTACTTTAAAAATGCTTTCCGTAAGCTCTTTCCTTCCTCATCAAAATAATCAATGCTTGTACCTTGGTTATAAAAATAGGCAAAGTTCTCGTATCCATTATGCTCAAATATTGCAGCCTTAATAGCACTAATTCCGATTGATTTTCCTTCTACTAATTGCTCTTCATAAATAACCTTAAACCTATCTCCAGGATAAAGGCGAAAGAAATCTATTTGCCAGGCAAACACATCTGCTAGCTCGTTGGTAAGTATGGGAGATAAGCCCATTTCGCTAATGGTAGCTGATAATGAGCTGTTTATTATACCTGTAGTTGATTGCTCCTTAACTACAATTTCCTTGGCTCCTTTTTCCACAAAAATGCTGTCGCCCATATGAAAAACCACATAGTCGATATCGTTATGGTAATAGATCATTGCTTTAGCTTGAGGAAGGCTATCTTCCTTAATAAGGAGGTCATAGGGCTTGTTAACTCTTAATTTTCGTAAGTCAAAAATGCCTTTGGCACTAAGCGAAAGATTATAAATATCCTCTTTACTTACGTTATAAGGAGTTAAAATATCGGAGAGGTGCTGCTTGCTTTTTATTTTGTTTCGCACCACTTCCAGAGAGTCAATATTTATTCCATAAAAGATAACAGGCTCATAATTTTGAACAGAGTCTTCCAATACTACTTCAGCTATTGGCTTACTCTCGGGTTGATTTTGATCAATCCAAATTTGGTACCCAGCCAATATAAAAATTAGTATAAAAGTGGCAATAACTACTTTACTAGAAAGCCTCATGATGTTGTAGGGAATATTATATTTCGGTGTTTTTCCACGTTCCTTTTTTAAAGGACACCACAAATATAACCGCTGTAAGCGAAATTGATAATACCATAGTCATAAAAACACCTTCTGGGCCCAATTTAATATAACGGAAAGCAGGTATGCCAAAGGCAATTGAAATACCCAATAGGTTAGAAAATTTATTTTGGTAGGGGTTTTTGTGTCGCCTGCTCCATTAAAAGCTTGGCTCATTACCATGCCATAGGAAAAGAACACATAGCCGACCGAAATATACCTAAGGGCTTGAACCCCGGTGGATAGTACCAATCCTTCTGCATTGAAAAAGCCAACCAAGGGCTTTGCAAAAACCCAAAGAATAATGGAAACAAATAACATAAATACTAGGTTAAATTGCGAACTCAACCAAACAGATCGCTCGGCCCTATCGGGCTTTCCTGCACCTAAATTTTGACCTACCAAGGTGGCTGCAGCATTAGAAAGGCCCCAAGAAGGCAAAATGGTAAACATAATTATTCTAAATGTAATGGTATAACCTGCAACTACTTCACTACCAAAAATCGAGAGAATCCTCACCAGAAAAATCCAACTTGCAGTACCAATTAAGAATTGCCCAATGCCACCTAGGGACACTTTTAGCAACTTCCAAATCAAGGCAGGCCTAAACACCATATTGCTTTTACGAATGGACACCACACTTTTATTGTTGAATAAATGATATAACTGGTAGAGTACACCAGCTCCCCTGCCAATAGTAGTAGCAATGGCAGCACCCTCTACTCCCATAGCAGGTATGGGACCAAAACCGTGAATTAGCATGGGGTCGAGAATAATATTTAATCCATTCGCTAGCCATAATGTACGCATGGCCAATGAAGCATCGCCAGCACCCCTAAATACTGAGTTAATTAAAAACAGCATCATTATGGTAACATTACCACCAAACATCCATTTTGTGTAGTTCTGACCTTGTTCAATAAGCTCTTCGGAACCTCCCATAACGCGCAATAAATCTGAGGCATAAACAAACCCTAGTATGCCAATTATACCCGAAATCATTAAACCAAGTAAGATTGCTTGCCATGCGGCATCTGCGGCTTCTTTAGGTTTTCCCTCTCCAATTCTTCGTGCAACCATTGCAGCGGCTGCCATACTTAAGCCAATGGCAATGGCAAAAACTAGCATAATTACCGATTCAGTAAGTCCAACAGTTGCTACTGCATTTATACCTAGCTTAGATACAAAATAAATGTCAACTACAGCAAATAATGACTCCATTACCATTTCGAGTACCATCGGAACCGCCAACATAAAAATGGCTTTGTTTAAGGAACCTGAAGTAAAATTACTTTCAGTGCCTGCAATGGCCATTTTAAAATGTGTAAAGAACTTAGAAATATAAGATTTTATCAATAACCTGAGTTCGACCTAAGGAATACTGTCAGCTTTAAGTGAAAATTTCGTAAACAACTCAAATTTATGCAGGACTAACGAGTTAATTCAAAGAAATTTGAGGAAGTTTAGGGAAATTTCACTAAAGCCCAAAGGGAAAATATCTAGCAGGCAATCTTTTAGAAATAAAATTCTTGAAATAATCCATTATTTCTTCACTTTTCATTTCCAAAATTTCACCTACTATCTTCTTTTCTGGCAGCATTCCTTAGGTCGAACTCAGGTCAATAGCTATGTTTTTGAAATGCAATACTCTTCCACAATTTGCCCTTTGATTAAATGGGTCTGAATAATTTTTTCCAGCACCGCAGGAGTACAAGTGTGGTACCACACGCCTTCGGGATACACCACGGCAATTGGCCCTTTCATACAAACACGTAAACAGTTCGCTTTAGTCCTGTAAATACCTCCTTCGCCTGATAGATTTAGTTCCTTTAGCCGCTTCTTTAAAAACTTCCAAGAATCGAGGCTCTTCTTTTTAGAGCAACATTTTGCATCTGATGGGTCGGCACAAATAAAAATATGCCGTTTTACATGTGCTAAGCCAAGTTCATTAGCCTTTTCCTGAAGTTTTTTTAATAACATACTAAAACCAATTATCCCGAACTCAGGTAATTAAGTAAACAAATGCCAATTTAGGCAGCTAAACAGAAGATGTTTTTCATCATTAATTGTTTCGGAGAATATGCAATATAGTAATTTCATTTACACCTCGTGCCGAATTAGGTCCATTAATGGGCGAGCCTCCGTTTATCGGTTTTTATAACTAAACGGTTATCCGAACTAAATTATAGAGGGTGTGATTATGCCTTTCAACTTAGCTCGTCATTGTCCCGTTTAACGGGGCAACCTTTCTTGGTTAGCAACCAAGGCGGGCATGGCTAAAAAGGGATTCGGGTGAGTCCAAAGATTACCGGGTCTTAAGCCCGATAATGACGATGTTGTGGGATTTTAGTTATATGATAGGTTTACCTATTTCTAAAAATCAGCCAGTAGCAGCCCGCCACTTAATTGCAATAATGTGAGCTCGGCCACTTTTGCGCTATACTTAGCTTGGTTATAGTTTAAACTGGCATTAAGGTAATTTAGCTGTGCCTGCCTAAACTCAATAGAAGTTACCTGCCCTAAAGTATATTGTTCCTGTGTTCGATTAAAATTCCGGTGATTGGTTTCCAAATTTTTCTTTTCAGCTTCAAGCACAAACAAGGCTGTTTGGTAAATTGTCCAGGCGTTGCTTACATTTCGTTGGGTTTCAAGTTGAGTTCGCTCTAGGTTTAATTGCTGGTTTTTCATTAAAATGACTGTGTTCTGTTTCCTCGTTTTTGTAAGCCCCCCATCAAACAAGTTCCAGGTAAGGGTTGCGCCTAAGTTAGTTCCTATGCTATTCTGTTTATCAAAAAACGAAGTAGCACCAAAGTCATTTAGAGAGTAGTTATAAGCCGCAGTTAGCCCAATTTTTGGGATGGTAGCAGACTTAGCAATGCGCTCATCGTGTTGTGTATTAATGAGCAATGCCTGCTCTTGCAAAATATTTATATTAGTCATTTTTGCATCATCAAGTAAGGTAATAACATGCAATCCTTGGGTATAAGTAATGGTAGTGTCTACCATAAATTTGGTTTGCACATCGCGCCCAATAAGTAAGTTAAGGTTTCTTTTTTGATTTTCTAGTTGTTGCAAAATGGTAAGGTAACTAATACTGTCATTATTATAATCCACTTCTGCATTAAGTAAATCTAACTGTGTGTTTTGTCCATAATCTGAGCTGTATTTGGCCCTTGTAAGCCTCTCTCCTGAAATATCTAGACTACGCCTTTGTGTACGAATGTTTTGGCTTAGTCGAGCTACTTCGTAATAAGCTGTAAAAATATTAAGCAGAGAGTTTTCGATGACTAATCGAGCTTGCAATTCTGAAAGTTGATAGGTATCTTTCAATTTTTGAAAATTATAAGCTCTTCCTAACCCGTCAAAAAGGGTATAAGATAGGCTCATTGAGCCGTTATACCTAGTAGATTGCACCCCATCCACACTTTGTACTTCGCCATTTTGCAAGGTGTTTTCAACATCCGAAAAAGAAAAGCTAGCGCTTCCTGTACCCGATATGGAAGGCAGATAGCCGCTATTCATTACACTAGCGTTGTTCTCGGCTATGGCTACATTATTATTGGCCGTTCTTATATCAAAGTTATACTCTAATGCCAAAGCTACAGCCTCGGTTTTGGTAAGTATTTCCTGTGCTGTTGAGGGTGTAAAGCCCACAAACAAAACAGTAGCTAATATTATATTTCTATACCTCAAAATCTTCATAGTTTTTTTCAATAACGGCTCTTGTAACTTCTTCTTTGGTTACATTTTTGCCAGTGATATACCACTTAAAAAATACAGTTATGGAGTTGCTTACCGAAAGCAGCAAGGGCAGCATAAGCAAGGTTAAAAACGTGCCAATTGCTAGGCCATACGATATTGAAATGGCCATAGGTTTTAAAAATTGTGCTTGGCGGCTTTCTTCTAGCAACAGTGGAGCCAAGCCAGCAATAGTGGTAACAGTGGTTAAGAAAATGGCTCTAAACCTAGATGTACCTGCCTTAATTAAGGCCTCATCAAACTTTACACCTTCTTTTAGATAGCTGTTAAACTTGCCTACCAGCACCAGTCCATCATTTACTATAATACCAACTAAGGCAATAATGCCTAGCCACGACATAATGTTAATAGAAAAGTTGTGTACATAATGCCCCCAAACAATACCTATTAAACTAAAAGGCACCATTACTATTAATAATAGTGGTTGGCTGTACGACCTAAACGTAAATGCTATTACCACATAAATTAACATTAAAATTATCAGACCCACGGAGTTTACTGATTTTTTGGTTTTCTCTGCTTCTCTATTTTGTCCCTCATAGCTTGCCGAAACCGTTGGGTATTTCGAAATTATATCTGGCATTATATGGTTTTTAATATTGTCCATTACAGCAACTTCGCTATCATCTGGCGATTTTAAATCAGCTGTTAGCTGAATTTCTCGTTGTCCGTTTAAGTGGTTTATGGCTACTTCTCCACGTGCAATTTTATATTCGGCTATTTCAGAAAAAGGCACTTTGTCTCCCGAAGGAGTAGCTATCCACATATCGTCTAGATGCTTAATAGATGACCTGTTTTTTTTATGGTAGCGAACCCATACTTTAATTTCGTCTTGTCCACGTTGAAAACGTTGAACCTGAAACCCAAAAAATCCTGACCGTACCTGGTTCATTACCAATTGCAGGTTGAGCCCTAGTAAGTATGCGTCATTTTTTAGCTTAATTCGTATTTCTTTAATACCGGCAGGGTCGTTATCCGAAACATCTTTTAATATGGGATTGCCAACCAAATACTCTTTAAGTTCTTTTTTGGCAGATTTAAGCTCAGAAATGTTATTACCTAGTAACGAAACAGCTACAGGGCTCCCTCCAAAGTTCATTCCTGAACCAAATGTTAAACTTTCCACGCCATAAAATGCTCCAGCTTTTTCACGAATCGCATTAGTTATTTCATACGAAGCAAAATCACGTAATTCACCGGGCAACAGGTTTACAGTTAAGCTTGCTTTGTTGGTGCCAGGGCCTATCCGTTTTACAATATTTTGAACCACCGGCTCATTTCCCTCCTGCGTTTTTGTATAGTCCTTATTCACTAGCCAAGCAGCTTCTTCTATTTGTGATATGATAGAGTCAGTAATTTTTTCATTTGTGCCTTGAGGCATTATTAAGTTAATAGAAACTCGATCACTGGCCATTCTTGGAAAGAAAGAAGTTCTCACTATCCCGCTTGAAATTCCTCCTATAGAAAAAATTAATAGAGCAATTGGTATGGCGAAGCCTAAGAATTTATTTTTTAAGAAAAATGCCAGATAGGGAGCATACATCCTGTCTCTCATAAACATTAAAAACTTATCCGCTTTTTTATTTATGGCTGAGAAAACCTTAAACATGCCGGTGGGTTCTTTCTTTTTACGAATTAGTGCTTTTGAATGCGCAATATGAGCAGGTAATATAATTAATGCCTCAATTAGCGAAACCGCCAGAGTTAAGATTACAACGGTGGAAACTTCTTTAAAAAAGTCACCCATGCTTCCTTCTAAAAAGTAGAAGGTTGAAAAAGCCAACATGGTAGTTAAAATGGCCGAGACTATGGGGGGTATTACCTCTATAGTGCCATCAATAGCTGCTCTAATTGGTGATTTCCCTTTTTCGTAATGTTGGAATATGTTTTCACCTATTACAATGCCATCATCTACCAAAATACCAATTACGATGATCATACCAAAAAGTGATAATACATTAATGGTTACCCCTAATTGTGCAGCAAAAATAAACATTCCGAAAAAGGCAATGGGCAAACCTGCGGCCACCCAAAAGGCAATACGAACGTTTAAAAACAATGCTAAAAGCAGTAACACCAATAGCATTCCAATAATGGCATTTTCGGTTAGTAGTTCTGTTCTTTGTACTAATGTAATTGAGCGGTCGCTTGCAACATTTAGCTCCACATTATCGTGCTGTTCGTTAAAGGTTTTAATGTATGCTTTAATATCAGTAGCCGATACGATTAGGTCTTCGTTATTGGTATTATTTACTTGGATATTGATAGCAGTTTCTCCATTATAAAAAATTCTATCAGGATTTTCATTCCAAATGTCTTTAACATCAGCTACGTCCTTTAAGTAAATAATATTTCCAGATTGATTAGCTTTAACAACAATATAATTTAACTCATCGCCATAATACAACCTGTTTCTTGCCCGAATCAGGTAATCTTCGGTCTCGGTTTTTATGTTACCTCCTGAAATTAGCAAGTTCGACTGGCTAATGGCATTGGCTACATCTGCAAAAGTTAGGTTATAGGCTCTTAAGTCTATTTCGCGTACTGCAATTTCAATTTCCTCTTCGGGAAAACCCGTAACAAACACTTGGGAAATGCCCGGGATTCCACGCAAATCGTTTTCTATATCTCTAGCATATTGCTTTAGCGTAATTAAGGGTACGTTTTTACCACTTAATGTAAAACTTATAGTGGGGGTTGTGTTTTCTACTTTGGCAATTACCGGAGGCTCCATGCCAGAGGGGAAAGAAGGCACTCTGTCAACGGCATTTTTTACATCGGCAAGCACCACATCAATGTCTTTGCCCATTTCAGTCTCCACATTTATAGTGGCGGTATTTTCGCTCGATACCGAAGTAATCCTGTCAATACCAACTACTCCTTTTAAGTTATCTTCTATTTTTAGCACAATGCCTTCTTCCATTTCTTCGGGAGATGCACCAGGGTAAAACAAAGAGATAGTTATATTTTTTGAGTCAGTTAAAGGAAAAAACGATGATTTCATGTTTTTCGAACCTAAGATTCCAAAAACTATAAACGCAAGTATTATAATGTTTACAGCAACAGGGAATTTAATAAAGTAGGATATTACCTTTTTCATAATGGGTTATTGAACTTAGTAAAACTTATTTAGTTGTTGGCGTGCTGTTATAAACCTTAACAGCCATACCAAAGTAGGCTCCGGGTACTGGTTTAGACAAAATGATAGTTCCTTCTTTCAGCCCTTTTACAACCACCGTTTTGTCTTTAAAATAAACAGGGGTTACGTCTACCAATGCGAGTACAGAGTCTTGCAACACAAAAACTTTTTCGTTGTTTACCAACAGTTGTCTTGCAATTTCATAAGCATTTTCTTCTTGCTTGGCAATCAAGTGGGCTTCAAGGTACATTCCTTCTTTTAGCCCCTTGCCCGATACCTGAATAAAAGTTTTAACAGTTTGAGAGGCTTGATCAACTCGGCCGTTAACTCTTATTATTTTACCCTCCCAACTCTGTGAGTTATCTAGGCTTTTTAGTTTAACAGGGCTGCCCTTTTTAAGCAAGTCGCTATAGCTTGCACTAATAGCTATCTCCATTTCATACACATTTGGGTTTATGAATTCGCCTAATTTTTGGCCTTGCCTCACCAATGAGCCTGGGTTAACCAAGGCATCAGTTAAAATACCGTTATATGGAGCTCGGATAGTGTATTTCCGTAGCCTTACTTCGAGGTTTTTTACGTTGTAATATGTAGTGTAAATGTTTCTACTAGAAACAAAGAATTTTTCTTTTTCAGAGTTAATTTCAGGTAAGTTGGGTATTGGTTTGTTAAAATCAAACCCTGTTAAATAATTACGCCACTTTTCGTATTCGTCAGGAAAATCTAACCGAACATCAGGCATAATAGAAGTAATGGTGTTGTACAAATTACTCTTTTGTGACTGTAATGTTGCATACTCTTCCTCCTTATTAATCTTTAAGATTACCTCCCCTTTTTTATAGGCTACACCCGCTTTAAATTCTTTGGATGTTGTATGTAGAACACCTTGCACTTCGCTAAAAATCTCTATTCTGTTTTTAGCAACCAAATTGCCATTAACCTTAATAGTAATAGGAATATCCGTGTTTTTTACAATATCAACAAATACTGTTTTAACAATCTTTTTAGCCTTTCGTTCTGGCCTTTGGTTGCTTTTAATCATGGCTTGTACAACAAAATATGAAGCAATAATTAATGCAAATCCTAGGGCGATAGTTATCAATTTTCTCATAGTATTAATTGGTCAACGTGGAATTATCTCCTGCCGATTTTATATTTTTTACAATTTTTTTTAATACCTGTACAGCTATTTCTATATCTTCTGCTGGTATGTCTTCTTGAATAGTACTAATTACATTTTGCAGCACAGGAAATGCTTTCATTAAAGTTTCTTTCCCATGCTTAGTTAGGTGAACTAGGTTTACCCTTTTATCATTTTCGCTATGAAGTCGCTCCACCAAATTTTTCTTTTCCATGGTATCTATAAGGCGCGCTAGTGATGCTTTATTTCGGTTAGTTAAAAAAGCCAAACTGCTTTGCGGTTGGGCATCTTTTTTTAATAAAATAATTAGCATTACCAATTGAGGCTGCGAAAGCTTTACTCCTTGGGCTTTAAAGCTATCGGTCATATGGTACCTTACCAATTTCATTGACCGGCCTAGCCATGGCAAAATGGAACTATCTATTTCTGTTTGTGTACTCATCTAGTAAATATCAGGGTGCAAAACTAGGGAGTCTATTTTAAAAGGTTGCACATGCAACTAATAATTTATTAAAAAGTAATAAATTATTGCCGTATTTCGATAATTATTTAATGATTAAGACATGATGATATGCCAAGCCCTTTAATTGTTAAATCAAGTATTTGCTCATAAAGTCTGCTCCCTGTACCTCCTAAAGAATCAGGAATGATGGATTCGCGTTCAGGAGGAAAAGTTTAATTTCTTAAATTAAGGGACTCCCTTTTGGCCTATGGTTTTATATAAACAATTCAAACAAAATAAACTCGTGCTGCTAACATTTGCTAAGTATATTGTGGCATGCTTTTAGCTTTTGAGAAATTAAATCATTTCTTTTACTTTTTTAAAAAGCATTGGGCTACTAATTTTCTTGTCATGAAAAATTATCGAATATTAAATCTCACCAAGATTATACTAAACATATATTGGTATTTGCAGTTGCTATTTATTGCTACAATTATAATCATAGGCTTATTCTTATTATTTGATGTTCAGTTTGTTGACCTAAATAATTTGAAAGGATTTAAAATTCATTTTTCAAAAATAATATTTACAGAACCTCTTGTATTTAACGGTGTTAATTATGATTTCTCCTTAACCAACGGGGAAGGGCGTCTTCATATTAATGATTTGGATCAGAAATTCGTCTATTTAAGAATGTTGGCTGCGCTAGTAGATTCCATTATTTATTTTTTGATTATTCATTTTTTGCGTAAGATATTTAAGAACTTGACTCAAAATGAATACTTCATACCTGCCAATGGTAGCTACATCAAAAAAATTGCAGTAGCAATAATATTGTTAGCATTTGTGCCAGAAACAATTCAGTATCTAACAGGTGCAATGATTATAGATACAATTGAATTCAGTAGTGTTTTTATAAAAAACGAATTTAATTTCGATTTACAGACTGTTATACTTGGTGTGTTAGTTTTTGTAATTGGTATCATATTTTTAAGAGGGATTGAATTGAGAGAGGACCAAAAATATACTGTATAGATGCCTATTATAACAAACTTGGATGTTATGCTTGCCAAAAGAAAAATGTCATTGACAGAACTGGCAGAGCGTGTGGGCATTACAATTGCAAACCTATCGATATTAAAAAGCGGAAAAGCCAGAGCCATTCGTTTTTCTACACTAGAACTCATTTGTGAAGAACTGGATTGCCAACCTGGTGATCTGTTTGAATTTGTGAAAAAAGAAGGTTAGCCAGCAATTATTTATTAGGGTTATCCATTTAAAGCACAGACAATTTTTCTATGCCTGAATAGTATCAAATATATGGTCATCCTGAACTAAATTCAGGATGACTTGTTCATTGAAGTTTTTGCGACTCAAATGGGTAACTCTAATATACAAATTCGTTGGCTGAAATACTTCTGCCCCATTTTCAGGTTTCATCTTTTAACAAAATTGCTATTTTAAGATTCTATTAAAATAGTCTATTGGTTTACTAGTCCGTTATTCAATGAAATAATATTGATAAACAATAAGCAATCATTGTTTATTGGTAATTTACTCATTATGTTTGTTTTTTTTGAAATTGTAATTATTTAAATATTATAGAAAAAAATGAATAAACGTAAACTATTGTTAATGTTGTTTTGTGCATTTGCTTTTCAGTATGTGTTGGCGCAAAACGCTTATCAAAACATAGCTGCCACTATTAATGTAGCAGAGTCAAGTATTAGTGTTGAAAACAAAATTGATCTACCCGATGGGATATTAGACGCCAAGCATACCGCCTTTTTATTTTTGAATAAAGACTTAACAATTAATGCGGTTAAAGGAGGTAAAATTATTGAAGTAGATAATAATAATGAGGATACGAAGAGCTACGCAAAAAAATATAAGCTCACACTTAAAAAATCTTCCAAGAATTCATTTAGTATTTCATATAAAGGAATTATTAAAGATGAGATAAAGCAATCAGCTGCTGAATATGCAAGAGGATTTAGCGAAACGAAAGGAACAATTACAGATAATGGAATTTATTTGGCAGGTGCAACTATTTGGCTTCCTAAGTTTGAGAGCGATTTGCTCTCAAGTTTCGATTTAAACGTAGTAATTAATAAGGAGTGGTCAATTGTTTCTCAAGGTGAGCGCACAAAAAACGAAACCATTGGAGATACTAAAAGCATTACATATCACTCTCCAGAGCCAATGGATGAGATATTTTTAATTGGTGCAAAGTGGACCGAGTACTCAAAAATGTTAGGTGATGTAGAAGTTCAGGCTTTTTTAAGAACACCAGATCAAGAGTTAGCCGACAGATACTTAAACACCACCAGTGGTTATTTAAGTATGTACGAAACCTTAATTGGCAAATACCCTTATACCAAGTTTGCACTAGTTGAAAATTTTTGGGAAACAGGATATGGGATGCCTTCATTCACATTGCTTGGCGAAAAAATTATTCGCTTCCCTTGGATTCTTTACTCTTCTTACCCACATGAATTACTTCATAATTATTGGGGTAACGGTGTTTTCGTAGATTATTCTTCAGGTAACTGGTGCGAGGGTATTACGGCTTATATGGCCGACCATTTAATGCAAGAGCAGAAAGGCAGTGGAGCAACTTATCGTAGAACTACCCTTCAAAAATTTACGGATTATGTAAACGAAGAAAATGACATGCCCATTAATAAATTCTTAAGTAGAAATAACTCTGCACAAGAAGCCATCGGTTATGGCAAAGTGTTAATGGTAAATAATATGTTACGTAATAATTTGGGTGACGAAGTATTTATTAAGGCATATCAAAAATTTTATAAAGACAATGAATTTAAAAAAGCTTCTTTCCCAGAGATTCAGAAAAGTTTTGAAGAGGTTTCTGGAAAGGACTTAACTTCATTTTTTGCCCAATGGATAGATAGAAAGGGTGCTCCAACCTTGGTGCTTTCTAAGGTAAATGAGAATGATAATAACGTAAGTTTTACATTAACTCAAACGCAAAAAGAAGATGTTTTCACCCTAAACGTACCAGTTGCATTTTATGTAGAAGGTAGCTCAGAGGTTATATGGAAAACTGTTTCTATGAATAAAAAGGAGCAACAATTCAGCTTCAACTTTGATCAAAAACCTTTAAAAATTGAAGTTGATCCTCAGTTTAATATTATGCGAAGATTGGATCGCAAAGAAGTTCCTGCTTCATTATCACAGGTGTATGGGTCAAAACAATCGGCTCTTATTATACCAGCAACTGGAGAGCATCAGGAAGCTTATAAGGAATTAGCTACTACCTGGAAGGCAACACAAGAAGCACAGGGTAAAACGACCGAAATTATTTTAGATGCTGATATTGAAGCCATTCCTACTGACAAATCGGTATGGGTATTGGGCTACGGTAATAAGTTTAATACCAACGACTTGCAAACTTCTTATGCATCTGTTTTTAATGCGGAAAAGAATAAGAAAATAGGAGATTTAGATAAAAATGGAGCACTTGTTTATGCAATTCCTAATCCTAATAATCTCGCCCAAAGTGTTGGTTTTGTAGGAGCCCATTCAGATGCCTCCATTAAGGCACTTGCCAGAAAATTGCCTCATTATGGCAAATATGGTTATTTAGGTTTTGAGGGTGATGGTGCAACTAATGTATTAAAAGGATCATTGCCAGCACTAGATTCACCTCTAAATGTTAGAATTAATGAGGGGGAAGTTACTTCAAAAATTATTCCACGTAAAGCACTTTATCAATCGAAAAGGTCTAGCCACTAAAAATATTTTATAAACAATTATATAAATGAACAATCTATTTAAATTTTCAATAGCACTTGGTTTATCAGTTGCAGTAATTTCTTGCTCCGATACTACCCAAAGTGAAGATACCGAAACAGTAAAAGAAACTGCATTGGTAGTTACTGAGGAACCCTCAGAATTGCCCATTACAAATATACCCTCAGTTACCAATGGTGCTGAAGCCTATTTCTCGCCAGATGGGAAGTCAGTTATTTTCAATGGCAAAATGGGTACCGATACTACACATCAGGTATATACAGTAAACATTGACGGCTCCGATTTAAAGAAAATCAATGCGGTTGGCGATGACGCTTGCTCTCATTATACACCCGATGGAAAGCGTTTAATTTGGACATCTACAAAAGACCATTTAGACATGCATAGAGGAAATTATTCTGATCCTAAGGATTACCCTCAAGGAGCTGAACTGTATACGAGCGATTTAGATGGTGGTAACATTATTCGTTTAACTAATAACGAACAATATGATGCAGAAGTAGGCATAAGCCCAAATGGAAAAATTATTTTATTCAGTCGCCAAACAGACGGAATGATTGACCTATGGACAATGAACCCTGATGGAAGCGATCAGAAGCAAATTACGTTTACACCCGATTGGCAAGAAGGTGGAGCTTTTATAATGGAAGATAATTCAACCATTTTATACAGAGCTTGGAAAAAGTCTGAAGAAGGGCAAGAGGGTAGAGATATGCACCTTTTTACAGTTAATGTAGATGGCAGCGATATGAAACAAATTTCTCATAAAAGCGGTACGCATTGGGCTCCATTTCCAGCTCCGGATGGCGAACACTTTGCTTATGTAACTGTTTTTCCTCCTCATAATTACGAAATTATGTTACGAAGCTTAAAAACAGGAGAAGAAAAAAGACTAACAAACAGTGAATCATTTGATGGATTCCCTGCTTTTTCACCAGATGGTAAGTCCATCTCATTTTCTTCAAGTAGAGGAAATGAAAAAGGCGACCGATCTTTAAAACTATACGTAATGGATGTTTCTTCTTTAAACTTAGGACCAAAAGAATAAGCCCGACTTTTAACTATATATAAAATGATAATTTTTTTTAAGAACAATACGATAGCCACATTGGTAATGGGGGTGCTTATAAGCGCAGGTGCTTGCAAGCCTAGCACGAATTCTGAAATTACCACAGAAGATTTAAGAAAATCATTAACATACCTTGCTTCAGGGGCGCTGGAAGGCAGGTTACCAGGAACTGAAGGTGACAAAAAAGCTGCTGACTATATCGCCCAAAATTTAGAATCTTATGGGGTTGAGCCAGCTGGAGAAGATGGATATTTTCAATATTTTGAGGTTGTAACTTCTGTAGAAGCTCCTGCAGGTGAAAACATGTTAACTGTAGGTGAAGAAACTGCCGAACTAGGAAAAGATTTTACTCCTTTTAGCTACTCTACAAATGCCACAGTAAAAGCGGAATTAGCATTTGCAGGTTATGGGTTTGATATTGACTTGGACAGCCTACAGTGGAATGATTATGCTAATATAGATGTAAAAGGGAAATGGGTTTTAGTATTAAGAAACGACCCAGAAATTAGAAACCCAAACAGTTTATACATTCCATTTTCTGGTGAAAAGTCGAAAGTAGTTACTGCCAAAGAAAAAGGAGCAGCCGGCATTTTATTTGTTTCAGGTGCAAAAGTTGATAGAAAAGACAATTTGTTAGAATTAGAAATAGACCAAACGGAATCTAATTTAGGCTTACCTGCTTTTAATATTACCAGAAAATTTGCTAACAAAGTATTTGCAGCAAATGGAACTACAATTGAAGAGTTAGAAACTGGCTTAACAGAAAATATGAAAGCCAATTCTTTTGTTACTACAACTACTGTTGAAGGAACATCTAAAGTGGTTTTTCATAAAACCAAAACAAGGAATGTGATTGGTGTTATCGAAGGGTCTGATAACAGTTTAAAAGGAGAATATGTTGTTGTAGGAGCACATTTTGACCATTTAGGTTGGGGTGGAGGAGCCTCATCTAGAGATCCCGAAAACAAAGCCATACATTATGGAGCCGATGATAACGCTTCGGGTACCTCCGGGCTTTTAGAAATTGCAGATAAGCTAGCTAACGCTGATCTAAAAAGAAGTGTATTGTTAATCGCATTTGGTGCCGAGGAAATGGGCACTATTGGCTCTAAATATTTTACCAATAACCCTACAGTAGCTAAAGATAAAATAGTGGCGATGGTTAATCTTGATATGATTGGAAGGTTAAAAGACACGAACGAAATTACGATAAGTGGTGTGGGTACTTCAACAGAAGGCGAGCACCTGTTAAAAGATCTTTTAGTTGAAAAGGAAAGAGATTTATTTTTAAGTGTAGAGTATAACGGATTTGGACCATCGGATCATGCTAATTTTTATGTAGAAGGCATTCCTGTATTTTTCTTTAATACTGGAGCGCACGAAGACTATCATACACCTGGCGATGTTATAGAGAAAATCAACTTCGAAGGGATGCTTAGAGTAACAGAATATGCGTATGACTTAACTGAGAACCTAGTTAATGCTAGTACGGCTTTAGTTTTTCAAGAAGCTGGGCCAAAAGGAAGAGCTAAAAATACCCGAAAAGGAAAAGTTAAATTAGGCATTATGCCAAATTTTGGAAAATCTACTGAAGATGGACTACGTGTAGATGGCGTAACTACTGGCTCTGCGGCTGACAGAGGAGGAATGAAAAAGGGAGATGTGATTGTTGGCATAGCAGGAAAAGAAGTACATAACATATATGAGTATATGGCTAGAATGACAAAAGTTAGACCAGGGCAAACCATAAATGTTGACATCATTAGAGAGGCTAATAAAAAGGTGCTAATTATTCAAATAGATAATGATTAGGAATGTTTAAGGGTTGTGTAGGTGTTTATGCCTATATAACCCTTTGTTTAAACAATTAATTTTGAATCAGGATTAAACATTTATTATAATAAAAGATGAAAAGAGTAAAACTAACATTAATCGCATTAATTACCGTTGTGGCAATAAGTAATGCACAAGACAAACCTGCTTACCAATTATATAATCAGAAAGGGAAAATTGCCAAGTACGATAAAATGATTGAAGATTTAGCCGAAAGCGACATGGTATTTTTTGGTGAATACCACACCAACCCAATTTCGCATTGGTTGCAAATAGAAATGGTTAAAAGCTTTTACGAACTAAAAAAGGAAAAACTATTTTTTGGAGCCGAAATGTTTGAAAACGGAAACCAATTAGTAATGGACGAATATTTAGCAGGGTTTTATTCTGAAAAGAAAATGATACCTGAAATGACTCAAATGTGGGGTAATTATAAAACAGATTATAAGCCTATGGTTGAGTTTGCTAAAGAAAATAACCTTCGTTTTATTGCTTCTAATATTCCTAGAAGATATGCTTCTATGTTTAATAAAAAAGGGATGGATGCATTAAACGAGCTAAGCCCAGAAGCTCTTGCTATGATTGGCCCTTTAAAAGAGCATTTTGATGCATCGGTTTATGCTGATATGAAAGACATGATGGGTGGGCACGTGCCTCCAAACATGTTAAATATTCAAACGGCTCAAGCGTCTAAAGATGCTACTATGGCTCATTTTTCTGTAAAGAATTTTAACGAAGGAGATTTATACTTCCATATCGATGGTTCTTACCACTCTAACTACAACCGTGGTATTATTTGGTGGGTTAACAAAATTAAGCCTGGGCTAAATATCAAGTCTGTTACTACCTTAACTCAATCGGATTGGGATAAATTGACAGAAGACAAAAGATCCACCATTGCCAACTACATCATTGTAGTAGCTGATAATATGACGCAAACAAATAGATAACCTATTACCTAAACGATTATGAAATCAAAGTTTACCTTCTTCATTCTCATCATGTTGTTCTCAAACACTATTGTATTTGGGCAAAACACAAGTATTAAACTAGTAGATGCTACCACCCAGGAAGCAATGCCTTATGCCAATGTGGGCTTATACAAGACTGATGGCAGCTTGCTAAGAGGTGAAATTACTGATGCCAACGGTGTAGCTAAATTTAACTTAGACCAAGTAGTCGATTTTAAAATATCTTTTGTTGGTTACGAAACAATAGAAGGCAGAATAAGCAAAGGCGAACACCTGACACTGGATATGACAGTACAGTTTGACATGTTAGATGCAGTGGTGGTTACCGGGCAATATGGGCCTCAAAAAGCAGATAAATCTATTTATAAAATTAATGTGGTTGGGAGCGAACAAATGCAGCAAAGGGGTGTAAATAATTTGGCCGAAGCGTTAAGCCAGGAGGTTAATTTAAGAGTTAATACAAATACGGTTACTGGTACTACAATAGAAATGCAAGGTATGGGTGGCGAAAACATTAAGTTTTTGATAGATGGAGTACCAATTGTGGGAAGAGTTGATGGAAATATTGATTTATCGCAAATTAATATGGATAATGTAGATCACGTTGAAATTATACAAGGCCCAATGTCGGTTGTTTATGGTACAAGCGCTATTGCTGGAGTTATTAACATTATTACTAAAAAGAACACAACTAATAAAAACATTGGAAAAATAAATGGGTATGTTGATAACAACAGATCGTATGTTTTTGGTGCGTATGGTTCTATGATAAGAGGTAAACATACCATTACGGCCTCAGGTAATAGAAATATGTTTCAGGGCATGGATATAAATATGAGCCCTGAGGGGGAGATGAATGCTGTTGATGATAGAATAATGGAGTTCAAACCAAAGCTGACTTATAATGGAGAAATTGATTATGCCTTTAAAAACAAAGACTTCAGTGTAAGGCTAAGCAGTTCTATAATGAATTCCCGATTACGTGATTATACGAATGCTGGGATGGATTTTTATTACTTAACGTTAAGAACTATCAATAAGATAACTTTGTTGGATAAAATAAATGAAAACTTATCCTATAATGTGGTTGGGTCATATACTTATTTCAATCGAGATGTTGAGAGCCTTATTCAAAGTGAAGTACTTAAAACCGCCACAACAAGATTTGACAATATAATGACTAGGGGTAATTTTACTTATGCAAAAAAGGATTCTAAAATATCATATCAGTTTGGTTGGGATATCAACCATGAATTTGGAAAGGGTGAAAGAGTTAATGAAGACTCTGCTATAATTACCGATTATGCGGTTTTTGTAAGTTCTCATTGGCAAGTACATAAAAACATTTCTTTTCAGCCCGGAGTACGTTTAATCTATAACACAACTTTTGATGCTCCAATCATTCCTTCAGTAAATCTTCAATGGAAACCAATTGATAACTTAAATATTAGGGTTTCTTATGCCAAAGGGTTTAGAGCTCCTTCTTTAAAAGAATTATACCTAAACTTTCAAGATGTTAACCATGACATTACAGGTAACTCCAACTTGCTGGCGGAAACAACTAATAGTTATAATGCTTCAATCGGTTATAGAATCAAAAAAGGCCAATATGCAATTAAAATTGAACCCTCCTTCTTTTTTAATGATGGGAATGACGTAATTTCTTTAATTACCACTCCAGAGGATGGCCCTACTTCTGCCACCTACAGAAATTTAGATGGGCAGCGATACATTGGCACAAATATGAGCGTCTCTTTGCAGCATCAGAATGGGTTAACTTTATCCGCTGGCTATAGTAGAACTAGTGAATCTTTTGAGAATGATGGGAATGATTGGACAACCCCTATCAAGTATGATAACATAACAATAAATGCAAAATATAATATAAAATCTTGGGGCTTAATTACTATGGCTAATTATAAACTGTATGGCGAAACTCCAGGCTTAGTGCTTGATATTGATACCGAAGAGTTGTATAATGTATTTACAGAATCTTATAGTGACTTAGAAGTAACATTTGGTAAGCAATTTTTTGATAATAAGCTTAATATAGTTGTTGGCGGTAAAAACTTATTTGACAATTATGTTTTAAGAACTGTTGGTTATCGCCTAACAGCAGATACTGATGATGACAGGCATGCTGCTATTAATTTAGGAAGAACCTATTTTGCTAAGATGATTTTAAGTTTAAACAAGTAAAAGTATTATTATGAAAAGTTTGTATAAATATATTTCAATTATTTTCCTTGGCTCAATGCTAACCTCTTGCTTTGATGAAGTTCCAGGTCTTCCTGAAATAGATGGAATTACAAGTAATTACGATATCTATAGTAATGTCACTTTTTTTAAAATTTACGAAAATATAACAGTTGAAGTATCAAATGAACCTATTGGCAGTTGGGATTTAGCTTTTCAATCTGCATTAGACGGGGATATTGTTTTGGTAAATTATACGGTAGTGGCAACAGCCATAAAAACAGGCACAACCAACTTTTCAGCGGTTGATAAAAATACGGTGAATGAATTATTTACTTCAAATAAGTGGGAATTTAATGACCCAGCCTATTCTAATGAGAAGGATTCTACCGCACTTCGGGATTGGGAAAATAGTGAAGTATATTTAGTTTACAGAGGAGGCACTTCACTTCCGGAAGAGGCCTATTATAAAATTCAGTTTGTATCTAAAACCTCAACCTCATATACATTTAAATATGCCCATGTAGAAAGTACGGAAGAAAAAGAGTTTACTATAAACAGAACACTAAATTTAGCTAATGTATATTTTTCGTTTGAACAAAATGACATTGTTAGGCATGAACCTGAAATTTTAGAATGGGATTTTTATTTAGCACCCTACTTTGGATGGTTCGAAACCCTAGTATCTGGTGTATTTTCAACTTACTACCAAAATGGTATAATGATTAATAATGAGGGGGGGGTTAGAGTAGCACAGGTATTTGACGAAGAAATTTCATTTGATGACATTGATTTGGCTATGGCTAAAAACCTACAACTTACCGATTGGAAAGGAATTATTGGCTCTAAATGGAAAATAACACCAAACTCAGAGAACCCAATTTACAATATGGATTCTGATAAAAAATATGTGCTTCGCCTTGCTGATGGAAATTATTATAAAATGAGGTTTACTAATTTTTATAATGATAGAGGCGATAAAGGATACCCAACCATGAAAATAAATTTACTTAAATAAACTACAATTTAATAAAACAATAAACTTAAACAGGTAAAATCATGAAAAATACAATGAAAACTATGTTACTTTTTTTGGCAGCTACACTGGTATTAGCTGGCTGTAAAGAGGATGAAAAGATTCCACCAGTTGCTGGATTTACATTGGACAATGAAACTCTCGTACAATGGGATAAAGCAACTATTACCAGTACTGCTACAGGAGCAACAGAAACCACTTATGTGGTAACAGGTGGTCAATTTGAAATAGATGAAGCTACAGGGGTTATTCAGTTTCTAGAGGCTTTAACTTATAAAATAACACAAACAGTAACTAACACTGATGGAACCGTAGAAACTTCTCAAGATGTTACGGTAACAGCACCAGTTAATACCTATAATTTTGATTTTCTAAGCGACAACGCACTCCTTTTAGATTCAGCGTATTGGTTTTTAAGTGGCGAAACTCAGCAAATAAGGTTTAATGGGCAGGGAGAGTCTGCGCAAGAAACAAGTAATGTTACCAAGGTTATTCCTGTCACAGGTCCAGATGCTCTTAGTGGAAGCGGAACTCGTTCTTATACTTTTTCAGATGCTGACCCTTTGCCAATTGGTACATACACAGCACAGTTTACTCACTACTCGGCTACTGGTACGGGTTGGGAAGGTGCCTGGTTCTACCCTATATCAGGTACTGGGTTGGATATTACGTTAGTTTATGAGGATCCTTCTAATTCTGCAGATAATGTGTATGATATTATATTGTATGATACTTCTTATAATGAGTATTTTTTAGGGTTTACACCAACTGCAGGTGATGGCACTCTAACTATTACCTTTAGAGGTAGAATCAAGCCTATAATATAGTAAGTTATAATCCAGAAGGGCTAGTGTTTGAAACTCGAAACCTATCTTTTCTGGGTTTTTATTTTTATCTTATCTCTAGTTTGTGTTTCACAAACCATTGTAGTGTTAATAGTAGTATGTGTAATTCATAAAGAATTTTATATCGCTTAGTAATGAAAAACACCTTTACCATAGCCCTATTAACTTTAAGCATTAACATAGGCTTATTTGCTCAAACAATTGGCAGCACCGAAGCGGGCTTTATAGATGGGGAAAAACCTAAAATGGATAAGCCCATTAGGTTTTGTAATTACAAAAATGGTGCAGTTCTATTGGTCGATTTTAATAATAATGCAATAAGAACAGTTAGCAGAGAGGGAGAAGTAACTACGCTTTTTGGCGGGCCAGATAAAAAAGGATACCAAGATGGATTTATAGATCAAGCACTGTTTGCAGGTATGCATGGAGTTGCATACGACAAAGTAAATGACATTATTTACATAGCAAGTGCCACTAATAATGTAATAAGAAAAATAAGCGATAAGGGAGGGAAATTATTTGTAGAAACCATAGCTGGCAATCAAAGCGAAAAAGGGTTTGCAGATGGAGATGCCTTATCAGCTAAATTCAATTCATTGCATCAACTATTACTAGGCGAAAACGGAGAAGTTTTTATTTTAGATATTGGCAATGCTAAAGTGAGGATGTTGAAAGATGGAATTGTATCAACCATTGCAGGTACTGATTCTATTTCTCCCTTAAAAGTAGCATGGAAATATCCGATAGATATGGCCTTTGATAAAAAGGATATCGTAATTTGCGATGCAGGTAATGGTAATATTTATCGTTTAATATTAAACTCAAAAGTTGAAAAATTAGAGCTAAATATAAAACTAGAAATGCCCCATGGCATTACAAGTGATGACAAAGATAATTTATACATTGCCGATATGGGTGCAAACAAAATACTAAAAATAGAATCTGATAAAGTAGTAACCGTAATTGAGGATAAAAACCTATATAAACCAGCAGCTGTCCTTGTAGATGGTAACCTCCTTTGGATTGCCGATTTATATAATCATCAGATTAAGATAATTGAGATAGATTAATTGGCGTCATTATCAGGCATAAGACCCAATAATCTCTAAACCCAACCAAGATTTATAAACTTGAGAAAAAGGAGATCCCGAACTCAGGTTATTAAAACAATTTCATTTCTGGAGGTATACCACCTTCCATCCTAATGTAAACGGCACATTGCCCTCTATGATGGTTTTGGTGGATAAATGCTTTTTGCAAAGCATCACCAACAGTCATATCGTACTGTCCAAATAATTTAATTTCTTCTCCAAATTTATCTGCTGAAGCTAATTCTATGTTGGCAATCACAAAATCGTAGCCTTTAGCCACCACCTCAGCTAATTCAGCTTTGGTTTGGTAACCTTCACTTTTTTCCAGTGCTCTTAAGTTTTCTATTGTTGGTGCGGCACCTAAGGCTTGACCAGCTATGCCCATATTGGCAGTTGTTATATGTAACATTTGTTCTCTAAACGTACGAACACTATCCGTTGGACGGAAGTTTAACCCTTTGTCAGGCATTGCTTCTATATACCTTAAGGTAAAATCTTTTGCCCATTTCCAATCTGCTACCATACTATCTTTGTTAGATTCCATTCGGTAGTCGTAAGCTTTAAATGCCAAGGCACTTAGTACGAATATGCCAATTCCTAATTTGATAAGTTTACTTTTCATAATACTTGTTTTGTTGTTTGAACTATGAAATTACCGTTTTTAGAAACAATCACCAATACAAAAAGTCTTAAAGCCTCAATTTAGCCATTCAGGGTAGAATTTATGCCTTACTTAACAGGCACCATTGCCTTCATCTCAATATCTCCACCAATTTCAATCACCGAATTACCGAACACTTGAATGGTGGATTTAATAAAATCTTCTTCATTGGCCTTGAAAATATTATCCACATACTTCTGTGGATTTCGGTCGATGTAAGGAAACCAAGTGCTTTGAACCTGAATCATCACCCGATGTCCTTTTTGAAAGGTGTACAAAATATCTTGTAATGGAAACTGAACATCTGTTGGTTCTCCAGGAACAAATGGTTCTGGAGTTTCAAAGCTATTTCTAAACCTGCCTCTAAACACTTCGCTACGAACTAATTTCTGGTAACCTCCCATTTCTACATTATCAGGAGTTGCTTTTGTTCTTGGGGCATCCACAGGATACACATCAATAAGCTTCACAATAAAATCAGCATCTGTAGTGGAGATGGCTACTTTTAGTTTGGCTAAAATTTCTCCTGCTAACATAATGTCTTCTGTAAGAACATCCGTTTTAAAGGTAAGAACATCTGGTCTTGTAGAAGCGTGCCGCTGGTCATCGGTCATAAAAGGCCTAGGGGTAAAACGTACAGGTTCCGTTTTCGATCTGTATGGAACAGGCTTTTCAGGATCACTTATATATTCAAACACTGCATCCTCATCTCCAGGAGTATTTATTGAAAGTTTACCGTTTTCCATAAAGTATAATTTAGTAGAAGCCACTTGTGGGGGCCACACATCAAATTTCTGCCATTCTTTAACACCAGAATCAAATAAATAAGCTTTAGGTAAAGTCATCTCCCCCTCATTTTTTAGATAATACCTAAAAAATGGGCTTTCAATTTCTTTTTGGTAAAAAGTGGAAATGCTATCTCCAAAATAAATGTCGTTTATTACCTGTGACCCTCTTTCTCTCGACCAGTCGCCATGGCTCCAAGGCCCCATAATGAGCATATTATTAATGCTGTTACCATCTTCTTCAATGGCTTTATAGATATTTAAAGGGCCAAATAAATCTTCTGCGTCATACCAACCACCAACTGTCATAACAGCATGGTTTACCTTTTTAAGATGAGGCAAGATACTTCGCTTCTGCCAAAATTCATCGTAATTCGGGTGGTCAACTAGTTGCTGCCAAAACTCGTTATCTTCACCATAAAATGCATCTACATTTTTTAATGGTCCTAATTGCAAATAATAGTCATAACCATCTTTGTTTTTAGGGTTCATCATATGGGCCAAATACCAAGGTTTGGTAGTTAGCGTATCTTTCTGATACCCAAAAACCGAAACTGCACGGGTGTAACTTTCCAAATACGCTCCCATGTGATGGAAATCATCGAAGAAAAAATCTGAAATAGGAGCTTGCGGTGAAGAGGCGACCAAGGCTGGATGAGCATCGGGCAAAGCTGCAGCGGTATAAAAACCTGGGTAAGAAATGCCGTACTGTCCTACCTTTCCATTATTATTTTTCACATTCTTTAAGAGCCATTCTATGGTATCAAAAGTATCCGAACTTTCATCCGTATCTTTCTTATGCTTATTACCCGCAATATTTGGGGTCATATTATCAAACTCACCTTCCGACATGTACCTCCCTCTCACATCTTGGTAAACGAAAATATATTTCTCACGCATCATATGTGTTGAAGGGCCCAAATATGTGGCATAAGCGTCTTCACCATAAGGGCCAATGCTGTAGCAAGTACGTTTCATTATCATTGGATATTTCTGACTTTTATCTTTTGGAGAGTACACAATGGTGTAGAGTTTCACACCATCACGCATTATTACTTGATACTCGTTTTTTACATAATTTTCTCTAATAAAGAGAGAATCGTTACTTTGTGTATAACCAATACTAGTCGACAATAGAAGTAAAGCTAGGGCAGATAAAAATTTGTTCATAGCGTTAATATTTACTAGAAAAATACCACATAATTAATAGCTTCAAACCCAGATACTTATTTTTTATTCCAACCGATGGGAATTATCTACTCGGCATGCCGAACATATTTGTCTTTTTACTCGGCATGCCGAGTATTATTTATTACATTTGATTTTCTATTTAAAATTATGAAACCAGAAGAGACAGTTGATTTTCATATAAGAGCCGCTTGGTACGGATTCTTTCGTATGTATAATCAAGAAGCTGCCAAGCACGGGTTTACCACCTCCATAGGCTTTGTATTGCTCAATTTACATTTTGAGGTTGGAACACCAGCAACAAAAATTGCTCCTTTAATGGGAATGGAATCTCGTAGTTTAAGCCGCATGCTTAATAATATGGAAGAGCAAGGCCTGATAAGAAAAGAGCAAGCAGAAAATGATAAGCGTTCAGTCCTTATCTACTTAACCGAAAAAGGGAGAGAAAAAAGAGAAATTTCTAGGCTTACAGTACGTGGGTTTAACGAGGAGCTAAGCTCTAAAATAACGCCTGAGGAATTTGACACATTTGTAAGTGTAATGAATAAAATTAATAGCCAAATAGAATCTCAAACAGGCCTTAAAATAAAGGCGATGAGAAACTAAATGGCACCAAAATTTGTAAATAATTAATAATCAATAGAATAAATATAGCATATAAGAAATGAAGCGTTCTATTAAAAAAGTGGCAGTATTAGGTTCCGGTATAATGGGATCACGAATTGCCGGACATTTTGCCAATATTGGAGTAGAAGCACTCCTATTAGATATTGTGCCTCGAGAGCTAAACGATCAAG